>JBMFPI010000038.1:1102-9450 GCA_049969195.1 Armatimonadota bacterium | reverse complement strand
TGGAGTGGGGACATTCGCCCGGGAGCGCATCCAGATCCAGCGCGCTGGATCCGTCGCTGGAGCGGCAGGTGACGGATCTGCCCGAAGTGTCGAGACCTGCCAAGCGCCGGCCTTCTGACTCCGCGAGCCGGGTAGTGCCTTACGACTCCACTCTCTATGTGGACCGGCCCGCTCTGGTGCCGGGGCAGTTTACGTTTAGCGGCTATCCTCTGAGCGCGTCCGAGCACCCGGTGGTGACCTGCGAGCTGGGTATGCCGCCTATGGATGACTTGAACGTGCCGTACGACGACGCGAAATACGGATACGGGCGGTTCTTCGGTACTCTCCAGCCGTACTACCGTGCGACAAATCCGCTGCTCAGGTATGGTGGTGCCGGAGTGCCCGAGGATCCGATACACCAGGGGCATTATTCGCTTGCCGAAACCTGCGGCGCGACAAGCCAGACGGACAACGTTTTCCGCGTCGTATACAAACATGTCGATAACGTCCCACCCATATACATTCGCGTCCACATCAACAACGCGAGCTTCAAGAGCGGCACCGGGCCGGAGTACGCTTACACAGGATATACGATGTACCCGAGCCCGAATCAGACACAGCCATACGATTATCGAAAAGGCGTTTGGTATGAGTACAAGACCAAACTGCCGCCCGGGCCGCACACTTATTACTTCCAGGCATATGATGGCCAGCACGTAGTACGTTTTCCTGTCAGGCCAGATAAGTACATCTACGATACCGGCGATCCGGCGGCCGCGGGTTACTATTTGGACGGCTGGGTGCCCACCACAAGCGAGCCTTCGGAGAGAGGCAATGCCGACTACTTCGACAACGACTACTTCCCCGGGCCTTACGTCAACAACCCGTGCGTCCTAAGCGATGCTTCAGTGACGCCGGGAACGGGCAAGGAGGGCACTAGGTTCCGCTACAGGGTGAAGTATTCCGACCCGGACGGGCAAGCGCCGTTCAGCGCATATATCTACATCGAGGTCAACAACCGCGGCGACGTCCGCAGGCTCACTATGACGCCGGAGACGCCGTTCCTCAACCCGACAGCGGATCACCGACAGGAATACATCAACGGCGTCTACTACGTCCTGGACACGGCTACTGTCAAGGACCTGGCGCTTGAAAACGGCGTCCGCAGGTTCTATTTCGAGTTTACGGACGATTGGGGCGCTTACTACGACCCGAACGACAGAATCCAGGGCGAACTCACCAGATACCCGCAGGGGGCGGGTAACTGGATAACCGGGCCTGTGATATCCGGCAACCGTGCTCCGACGCTCACGCGCGGCAGCGTCACCTCGCAGGACGGCACGGCCAACGCGGCTACGCTGTGGACTTTCAGAGTCACATACCGCGACCTGGACAACGACGAGCCCGCGCTCATCAAGGTCTATCTCGGACTTCTTCAGCCCGACGGCAGGACGGTGATCTGGGACGACGGCCACACCATGCAAAAGGCCGACCCGGGAGATGTCGTCCACTCCGACGGGACCGACTACTTCTTCCAGACCAGGCTCGGGGCGAGCGAAGCCGCCGCTGAAGGCGAGCAGAAACAATACTTCTATGCGTTCGTGGCCTACGACGGGTCGCAGTGGGCGACGTATTATTCTTCGTCCAATGATGAGCTGCGTTCGAACGCCGCCAATGCCATGGTTCTGGACGATCTGGTGCGCATCGACTCGACCAACTATAAGATCAGGCCGCTTGTGGCTCAGCAGGCGACGGTGGTCAGTCGAACTAGCGTAAGGCCCGAAAACCCCGGAGACATTCTTAAGGTTTGGGGTGTCTATCTCACCGAGGACCTCAACAGAGCCGAGGGAGCGCTGGGAACGAACTACTGCGACCAGGGAACCGATCCGCCGGAGTTCGTCGGCGACACGGTTATGCTCACCAGCGCGCTTCCGGCGACTGCGAGTAAGGTCTGGATATACTACGAACCGCGGGCTCCTATTGTCGGGCCACTACCTATCGATCTGCCCGCGCCGGCGGGGGTCATTCCGGATGCGCTGATCTACGAGAACTATTCTGCTAATCCGACACCGATCCTTATCGACGACCAGAAGAACGGCTGGATCAACGACGACCCGAGCCGGCCCGACGACCGTGGCACACTCAGAATGAACGGCCTGGCGGTCTTTGAGGGTCAACCGAGCACGAAGTATGTCACGCCGGAGAATCCGCGCGACATAGCTTCTGTCGAAGGCGTCTACCTCACGCCCGATCTGAGCGGTGAGAACTACTACGATCCGGCTCTCTTGGAGCCGCCTATGCTCATGACGGGCACGGTTGACGTCGCCGATGCCAGCCGCAAGACAGTTATCCCGAGTGACCCGGATCGGCTCCTCTACGTTACGGGCGTGTTCAACCCGAACGATCCTGATCCCAGCAATTCGACGAACTACTTTATGGGGACGGGTTATCCGACCACCGTGAGCTGGCAGGAGGCGCTGATAGTAGGCGCCAGTACGGTTTGGCCCAAGAACCCGAACGATATTGTCTCCATTAAGGGAATCTACCTTTCTCCCAACACCAACCTGACCAACTACTACCGTGAGGATGGTCTGGCCGCACAGACTGCTTACGCCTACGGCTACCTGGCGAACCCGCAGAATCCGTCAGCGATCTCCCAGGTTCTGGGGATCTACCTCACGCAGTCTGATGCAGGTACCAACTATTACAACCGGATAGCCTCGCCGCTGCCCTATATGTATCCTCTGACTTCAGACCTGCCGGCGGGGACGACAACCGTGTATATCAATTACCTGACTGGGTCGGGCGCGACAGCCTGGCAGCCGGCGAGCGTATATGTCGGCAGTGTGAGACCTGCTGACGGCCTGCCCATCAAGAAAGTGCTCGGTGCGTATCTGCTGCCGGCGGGCGGCACAATACCTTACGAGACGGACGGGCGACCACTTGCACAGGGCAAGAACTATGCCCCCAACTCGACCTATGCCAACGGAGATGTGGCGGTTCAGCTTTCTCCTCCGGTGCCGGTTGGGAGCCTGGGCCCGAACAGGGTGATGTATATTATCTACGAGAGTCTGCCTCTCGGGTTCGGGCCGTACAACGAGTATCTTGCCTCAAGCCGCGACCTGAACTCTGTGATGGCGAGCGGGGTGAGTACCGTGTATGTAGCGTACTACCCTCGCGGGACGGTCCAGCAGGTCAAGGACCGCCGGTTCATCACGCTTACCTCGCCTCTGCCAGCCGGAGTCAGTCAGGTCAACATTCGGTGCATAATCAAAGGATTCAACTGCGGAGACACCGTAATCCCGCTGACCAAACAGCTTCCTGCAGGGACTACCAACGTTTACATCAAATATGCCGACATCCGGTTCACTCACCAGGGCAGGGGCGAGGCTCAACAGCCAGTCAGCGTGATGGGCACTCTGGTCTGGACTGCGGGCACCTCTCACTACTCGCCCGACGGATGGAATGCCGGCTCAGCGGACAGGCTGTGGATGGTCGGTACGCCGACCGATCCGATGACGGTGGTCCCGCAGGATGTGAACGCCATAGGCACCATCAACGGGGTATTCCTGGTCAAGGATGACACCGCTTTCGACTACTACGCAGGAACCTCGGTTCCGTTCTCCGAAGGGTCGCCGACGATAACACTTGCGGTGCCGGTTCCCGATCAGACTACGCAGGTCTGGATCAACTACTCGCCGCGCAATGTTCATATCAAGAACAATCTCACGGACATTACATCGGGTGTGATCGGTGTCTGGCTGAATCAGTCTCGTGACGCAACCAACTACTTCAATCCGAGACTTGGGGCGCGGCATCCGGACAACCCTCTGCATCTTAGGCTGACGACCCCGGTTCCGGAGGGCACGGGCTTCATCTGGGCCAGGTACTACCAGAAGGGCGACTACCATATCGACAGATGGAATCGCAACGTCGTGTTCCTGCCGGGCAAGGAAAAGGACGCCTCAGCGTCGATCCAAGCTACGTATATCTTCGGCACGAAGATGCCGCAGACGATCGGGCCTAATACCCCGCCCACTCTTACCCAGGGCAAGGTGAACAAGCTCCGAGGGAGCCGCAGCGATGCGTTTACGTTCTCGGTTGTATACCGAGACCTCGATGGCCCCAACGGACAGGCGCCCGTTTACATCAGGGTCTACATCGACGGCAATCCTTACGACATGACACCGGTTGCTCAGGGCACGCCGCCGTTCAGGGAAGGCGCCGTCTACACGTTCACCCCGCCGGACGGCCTTTCGGGCGGGTCGCACAAGTTCCACTTCGAGGCTTCTGACGGCGCCGCCATCGCGCTTTACGACTGGTACGACGACAACGGCCAACCGAGGCCTGCCACCGGACAGACTGTCAGAGACATCGACGGCCCGTGGGTCAACAATCCGCCCGAGCTCAGCGATGGGCTGGTGTCGCCGAACCCGACAACCGGCGGCATCAATCCGTGGGACAGCGTCGACTACTTCGTCACATATACGGACGCCGACAACGATGAGCCATACTTCTACGACCCGATCAGGGACACAACCGACTTCGATGCCGACAAGAACGGCATACCTGACGGTCAGGAGTGGTCCGGCTCGCCCAGGGTCTGGATTGACAGCGGCGTCCTTGACAAGGTGATCACCGGCTCCGTATTCGCGCTCGAGGCCGACCCTATGTCGCCTGGGAAGAAGCGGACAATCGTCGCCGACGGCGAGCCCAACTGGCAGATCGATCAGTTCGCCGGCCAGCTCTTGCAGATCACAAACGGTGCCATTGCGGGACGGGTCTACCTGATTCAGTCCAATACGGACAAGAAGCTCGTGATCTCGACTGACGACCTGGCGGCGGATGGCGTTAAGACCGCAGCCGATCCTCAGCCGAGCACGTTCAGGATCAACGGACTGCTGATGTCCAAGGAAGATCCCACCCAGCAGGACTTCACGGCCGGCGTCAGGTACAAGATCACTATTCCGAAATTGGCTGTAGGGACACACAAGCTCCACTTCACCGCCATGAGCCGCGAGAGCAAGCCGCAGTGGCTGCTGTCTAAGCTTGAGGCGAAGGATCGGGTTCCGTACTCCGTCAGGGTTCAGTACCCGGCGAGTGGAGACGAGACCGGGCCGACAGTGATCTCGACGCCTCCGCCCGGCAATACGGCGCCGACCATCAGTAACACGGTGGATACGTCCCTGTACGTGGGGCCGGTGGCTCAGCTGGCAGTTGCAGCGTCGCTCGATCAGGTCGAGGCCCTGAATGCTGCCAGGTTCGCAACCATACGCGAGGTGAGGGGCGTCTTCCAGAACGCCAACGATTTCGAGCTGGGCTCGCTTGCGGACGACGCCGCGAAGAACCACTACGATCCCAAGACAACAGCTACTCCGTTCAGACCTGGTGACTCGGTGATCATACTTACCAGGAGTCTGCCCGGTGTGCCGCCGACGGAAATGGTCCAGTTCGGCTCGGTAGACGCTGCGTCTCTAAGTGCGGTCGCCCCGGACGCACCGGCAGTCATAGATGCCGTCCTCGGGGTTTACCTGACGTCTGACCCTGCTCTGACGGGGACCAATTACTTCCTGACGGCGGACGGCACCTCGAGTGGCGCGTTCGATGCTGCGTCGGGCAGGATCACGCTGGGACGGTCCTTGCCCAGCGGGACCAAAACCGTCTTCGTAAAGTACGCGGTCAAGGCCGGCCTGACCTGGACCTCCAGCCCCGTCAGAGTGCCGGTCTACGTGAAGTACTTCTCGACCACCAACCAGACCGTATTCCAGCCGAGCGACCTGGTGACATTCAGGCTCAACTACCGCGACGCCGACGGGGATCCGCCCGGGTACCACGATGGCGTTCAGGGGTATGTGAAGGTTGTCTTCAACAATCTGAATCAAAGCGTGCCGATGCAGCTTCTGTATTGGACCGGCGGTGCGGTGGATTATACCAAAGACCAGGTGTTTACAACGGCGCCGGTGAACCCGCCGGAGGGCGTCTACAAGTATCACTTCGAGGCGTCGGATGGCTACTTCACATCCCGCTGGCCTCAGGGCACCCTGGGCGACCCGACCGCCAACGACTACCAGATCAGGGTGAACTACAAGCCTGTCCTGCTTGGTGGCAGAGTGGATCCGACCGCCGGGCAGTCGGCTACCAACTTCACATTTACCGTTACCTACAAGGATACAGACGGTCCTGGCGCGAGCCAGCCTCAGGTCTATGTAAGGATCACCCGGACCGACGGCACCCATGGCTACGTCAGGGTGCCGATGCGGGCCAAGTCGTCCAGCCCGAACTATGCCGCAGGCACGGATTTCGATGCGGTGATCGTGCCCGGCAGGCTGACACCGCCGCTTGTCCCCGGTCAATACAAGGCAATCTTCGAGGCGACCGACGGAGACGGTGAGGACGCGCTGCCGTTCCCGCAGGCCGGTCAGGTGGAGGTGCTCTTCACCATAAGAGACACGAATACCCCGCCTGTGCTTTCCGATCTGGCTGTGGAGCCTGCCGCCGGCAAGCTGAACACGACGTTCGTCTACAAGGCTGTGTACAAGGACGCAGATGGCGATGCCCCTATTAGCAAGGTGGACGGGGCCAGAGATGTCCTGACGCTGACTATCGACAAAGGGACGCCGAATCAGCAGACAGCGCGCCTTACGAAGGCGGCCAGTGTGCCTGCCAACCCGACGCCCGACGACTATAAAAACGGCGTTCTTTATGAGAACCGGACCCAGCCGATATCCGGAAAGAAGATCGGGGCGGGGAGCCATACTTTCGAGGTCTCCGCCAGCGACGGCACCGCGGACGCCGTGCCGGTGTCGGCGCAGGGACCCGTGCTGTTGATTCCTTATTTCGAGAACTTCAGAGCTGTGGATGCCGCCTCGTCGACGCCGGATACCGAGCCGGCGATCACAATGGCCGATGTCGGCAGAGAAGTGGTGTTTGTCGGCAATATGAAGTTCCCGGACAACCCGGCGGCAACCCCTCCGGCTCAGATCACCAACATTACGATTACCGTTACGAAGCCGGATGGTACCAGCATCTCGCTAACGGCAAGCATCACCGACCTGAAAGAAGAACTGCAGGGCGGCAAGCGAATCGGCTGGACCTCAAAGATCCGCGCTTCGTACCCTCAGGGTGTGGACCCGTTTCTGATCACCGGCACGAGCCTTTTGCTCTCTGCCAGCGGCGATTGGAAAGTGGGTATATCTTGGCCCGGCGATTCTGTGTGGGACAAGGCTGACAACGCGGGTCGCGAGGTCAAGATCACAGTTGGCGGGCCGATGAGGACCGTTGCCGTCGCCGATCCTGATATGCCGGACGAAAGCGCACCGCTCGTCGATATGATAACACCGCCCAAGATCATCGGTTCGTCGGACGTAGGCGCGGTGTTCGGATACGAGCGCGCTCTCGACATGCAGATCGTCCGGTGGGATCCGGCTAGCCGCAGCTACTTCAGATACGGCATGCAGAGCGTGTTCCCCGAGCTGCGGCCCGGACAGGCAGTCTGGATCAAGCCCAAGTCTACCTATCCCGCCGAGAGCATTACCCTGTCGTGGCTTGAAAACGGGATGCTGGCTCTGGGTAATCCCGAGGCCCCGGTTGATGTTGACAAACGATACCGGCTTATCAAAGCGTTCGTCAAAGACTACACCAGGGATGCTTCAACCGGTGCCTTACTGCCTTGCACCATCCCGCTGCAAGCCGGCTGGAACCAGATCGGTAATATCTTCCAGAATTGGAAGAAAGACGCTCTAGGCAACCCGGTGTCGCCGAGGGTGGACGTCGGCATTCCGATCAGCGAACTGAGCGTGCGGTACTTGAGTCAGACGAAGTCGCTTGCGGACGCGGCGAGGGCCGGCTGGATCAGAGATTATGCATGGCGCTACGACGCGGTGGCGGGCCAGTATGTGCTGGTTCACGCGAGCGCCGCGGGCGCAGAGCGGGTCCTGAAGTCCTGGAGCGGTTACTGGATCAGGGCGTTTGTGGACTGCGATCTCATAATCAACCCGGCTACTACCTACAACGGGGGCACTCTCGGCGCGAGCGCTCGCGTCGCGGGCGGCGGCTCCATGCCTGTGCGGATCAGCGCGTTTGCCGCGCCGCAGGCCGAAGAGCTCGGAACTGCGGCCGTTGCGGACCTGGACGTTCCGCCCCCGATGCCCGAATGAGTGTCCTCGGGAGCGGGCAGGGGACAGTCCCAATGCTGTCCGCCTGCGAGGCTCCGAAAGCAGATTGACGGAGGTCTAATGATGAAACGGGCTGGAAGCCGTTTATCGACGTGCCTGGCCCTCGGCATGATGTTGGCGGTGTTGGCGGTCACGTCCGCAAACGCCGGTCTATTCGGGCATTGGGGATCAAAGAAGAAGGTCACCAGGCCGCCC
>JBMFPI010000038.1:0-1092 GCA_049969195.1 Armatimonadota bacterium | reverse complement strand
GACAAGGGTTCGGAAGTAAAAACACCCCTGGCGGATGACTACGGCGAATACGTTGCAGCTGACCTGCGCACGATGCTTTCGGGCAGTGAGGCGTATGCAGCGTTCCTTTATCGGGAGCGGCTGGCTCCCATCGAGAGGGCTAAGCTGGACAATGTCCTTAAAACCCCCGATTACACGCCGCCGTTTGCGGCGGACAAGGCCAAGGCGCTCAAATTAGCTCAAATTCTGGCAGCCGAATACTATCTTGTGGGGGAGATCGACGATCTTCAGGTAGACCGGGCCAACCACGTTGCCGAAATCACGCTGAAGGCCGATCTCTATGACGCAAAGACCGGCAAACTCGTAAAAACATTCCTGGTCACGGGCAAGACTCCGGATTCGACCACGACCAGCGAGGAAGACGAGCTCAGAGACCTGGCTAAAGGATCAGCCGTGACCAAGCTTGCCGCAGAGGTGGCGGCTGTGTCGCCAGAGGAGTCGAAGCCGGCTCAACCTTCGAAGCCTGGGGAGACGGCCGAGCCTCCGGCGCCGCCTCCTGCGGGCGAAAAACCCACTCAATAAGGCACGAATTCGACGTCAGGCACGGGTTCAATGTCGCGCCAGCACTCGCACGCTACGGCGCACAAACGCCCGCTGTACCGGGATTCGCCCGCGCCTGAATAACCTCGACTTCCACTGTGCGCCCTCAGGCAGCTACATATCTGAGCCAGTCGCGAGTTGTGTGGCTCATTGAGTGCTGCGCGCTGAGCGCCTGGGCACCAGTTCATTGATCTGGCCTGTGATGACCTCTCGACAGATGGCCAGTGCCGCCGCAGCCCACGGCGTCGCGATGAGTGGGTCGTCCTCCTTGGCGTCGGTGAACGGGTTTCTCCAGGCCCCGTCCGCGTTTTGACGCTTGATTAGCTCTTGCGCCAGTTCCTCGGCCCACCGGGGCGGTCCGTAGTTTGACGGCGCTGTCGATTCCGGGATACGGCTGTCCGGAAGCTCGCCCAAGGCGTGCGCGACCGACCAGCACCAGTAGTAGTAGGTTGCGTCCCGCAGGACCTCCCGGTCCGGTTCGTATATCCCCGGAACATGCTGTGCCGAAAGGTT
>JBMFPI010000037.1:0-15484 GCA_049969195.1 Armatimonadota bacterium | reverse complement strand
CTCATCGGCGCAGGTTTCCGGCTTCACCCCATCGAAACATCCTCACGTGAACGAGAGTACCCGAGAGTTTGCAGTGACTGATCGCGCCGGCGAGCGGTTGGACGTCTATCTTGCAGAAAACATCGCCGAGCTGTCGCGCTCGGGTGTGAGGAAGCTCATCGACGCGGGGCGGGTTCTCGTCAACATGGCGCCGGCCCGCGCTGCGTATAGGGTTCAGGCTGGTGACCGGATCAGTGTCGTCATACCACCTCCAGAGCCGTGCGAGGTCGTGCCCGAGCACATTCCGCTCGAGATCGTATACGAGGACGACCAGGTCATCATCATTAACAAACCACGCGGAATGACGGTCCACCCCGCTCCCGGTTCCAGGCGTGGAACCCTCGTCAATGCGATCCTGGCGCACTGCGGGGATCTTTCCGGCATCGGCGGGGTTGAGCGGCCGGGGATCGTCCATCGCCTTGACAAGGACACGTCTGGCCTGATGGTCGTTGCGAAGACCGACCAGGCCCACGCGTCCCTGCAGGCCCAGCTTCAGAAGCGCACCGCCGAGCGCAAGTACCTGGCCTTGGTCTGGGGCGAAACCAGGTTCAATCAGGCTGTGGTGGACGCGCCGATCGGGCGTCATCCCACCGATCGACAGCGGATGGCTGTGATCAAGAACACGACCAGGTATACCGCGCGCGAGGCTATTACAAACTTGAGAGTCGTAGAAAGGTTCCCGGGATTCACGCTTCTCGAGGCCAAGCTGGACACTGGGCGAACGCATCAGATCCGCGTCCACTGCTCTTTCATAGGACACCCCGTTGTTGGCGATCCGGTCTACGGCGGCACAAATCGTGTTCTTCCCGCGTCTTATGATAAGCGAAGGCGATCCGAGTTCGCGGCGCTGATCGAGGACCTCCGTGGCCAGGCGCTGCACGCGTATCTGCTGGCGTTTGATCATCCGATTACGGGGGCACGCCTGTCATTCGAATCACCGCTGCCGCGCGAGATGGCCGGTTTGCTCGATTGGCTGAGGGGATGGGCGGGATAGTGAGAGTGGGCGACGTCGTGACCATGCGCAAGCCGCACGCCTGCGGATCTTTCGACTGGGAGATCGTGCGGCTCGGAGCCGACATCGGCATCAAGTGTCTCAAGTGCGGGCGGAAGGTGTTGCTGGATCGTTCCTATTTCGAGCGACGAGCAAAATCTATCAAGCCGCATGACGTCTGAGACGCACTGGGCACAAAGGCGCAGGGCAGTAATGGTTAGTACCTGCAACTCGGTCGGCACATCTACAGGGACGTGCATTCAGTAAACGGCTGTCCTGATTGATAAGGTGAAGGTGCGGGGGAGGTTGGTTCGGGATGTCACGCCTTTACTGCGGCGCGTGTGGTTGGAACTACTGGCACTGGCGGGGTATCTTCTATCCGGAAGAGCTTCGCTCCTGGGACTGGCTCAAATACTACGCCGGCGTCTTCGACACTGTAGAGATAAACGCGTCATTCTACCGGCTGCCGGAGCGGAAAACATTCGAGAGATGGCGCAAGGCGACGCCGGACGGGTTCGTGTTCGCAGTCAAGGCGAGCCGGTATCTTACTCATGTCAAGAAACTCGCCGACCCGGAGGAACCCCTGCAAAGGCTGCTCGAGGCGTCGCACGGGTTGGGGGAGAAGCGCGGGCCGATACTCTTTCAGTTCCCACCGGGCTGGAGGATCGATCTGCCGCGGTTGGAAGCGTTTCTCAAGCTTCTGCCCGGTTCTATCAGGACCGCATTTGAGTTTCGAAACGAGACATGGCACACGGAAGACCTGTGGTCCCTGCTTGAACGTTACGGGGCGGCCTATTGCATGATGGACTCTCCCGGTCTGCGTTTGCACGTCAAGCAGACGGCCGATTTTTCGTATCTACGCATGCACTCGGGAGGAGAGGCGACGCACGGCAACTATACAAGCGAGGCCCTGTCAGCATGGGCGAGTCGGATAAAGGAAATGCTCAAAACCGGCGACGTCTACGTTTATTTCAACAACGACATACACGGCTATGCCGTCGGCAACGCTCTTGAGCTGCGCAGGATGGTCACCGGGCAATGATTCAGGAGGTCCTGTGTTGAAATCGAGAGAGGTCTGCTCTGCATCCATAGTCATTGCTACGACCGGGAGTAATGTTATTTCCCGTGTTCTCTCGCACACCGGAGCGCTTGCTCGTCGCCGGGTCCGCAAGAACGGCTATCCCACAACATTTACGGGTCTCTTGAGAGCCTTGGGACTGTGCGCGTTGGCGATGCTTCTCGTGCCGGTCGGCGCGGGCGCCGCCCAGGACGAGTTCGTCATCAAAAACGCCGGGATCACCAGGACGATTTCTGCGGTCGGAGGTCCGCTGCGGACGACCAAACTAGAAGCCAACGGCGTGCAGGTGATCCGCCAGCCGGGCGTCGAGTTCATAATCGACATCGACTATAAGGGCGAGCCCATCTCACTGACGCCCGCCGATTTCGAAGTCCGCGGTGTCGACGAGATCAAGATAGGCGCCGAGCTGTGCACGACCATTCGCTTGCAGTGCGTGCGGGAGGAAATTCCGCTCGTGATGTCGCTGCGATATCACCGGGACCCGGTCGCCGCATTTCAGCAGAAGTCGATTGAGATCGAGCCCTGCAAGAAGCCTCCCGGGGCCATATTGCGCAGGATAATCCTGGACGACCAGGTCCTTAAACCAGAGTACGTGCCTGTTGTCCCCGTCCCGCGTGAGGTTGCCTCGGGTGGTGAGACCGCGGGCACAAGTTCGGCTCGGCGTTTTGTGTTCGGCGCGCCCTCCAGCTTTGCCGTGATTGATCGCATAGGCGGACGGGGCATGTTCTTCTTTGTTACCTCGGTTGTGGGAAAGGAAGGCGCCGGCCGAACAGGCAGCGCGAGAATGTGGGAGGAGATTTATGTTCCGTTGGATCAGGGTTACCAGACGGGCAGGGCCACTATCGGCGCCGTAAACGGCCCGCCTGAGATCCTGTTCAAGCGCTTCCGGGAGTTCCTGTGGCAGAACTATTGCGCGGCGCGCAAGAAGCCGCTGCCGAAAGATGCGAGGCGGGTTGAGTGGACGAGGGAGGACGTGCTCGCAGGGAAGATCCCCGACCGGTCGGACGGCAATAGCCCGAGGGTGCTGGTGCTGCGCGGGGACGATTGGGCCGTCGGATCGCCGGGCAAGGACGAAGCGTCGTTCGCGGCGATTTCCGCGTGCATCGATGTCTGCCGGAACGTGCGAGAGTCCGGTAACGGTGACTTCATCGAGCTGAATTGCGGGACTGCGCCAGGCCCGAACGGTTACGGTTCCGAGGTCGCCACTAAACTTTGCCCCGGCAGCGCACGAATGCACTGGCTCAGTGTGGTTGACTGCGTGGGCCTCGGTGTCCAACCAGGCTGGCACACGCTAGCGGGGAGGCAGGCCCGCTATGACCAGGGCTTTGTTGTTCCGCCTGCGGCGTTCGGGGCACACTTCGACTTCGGCCTGAAGCCGGACGGTTCGAATGGCCTCCCAGACGAACTCGCGCCATACCTGGCAGTCTATCAGCACATCCTGGACTTTCCAGATGGCAGCAAGGTGGACGGCGAAGGTCACATCATCGGCAACAAAGGCTTTATTATCTTCTTCAACCCAACCTCGGAAGCGCAGAAGGTTCTACTTCCTCTCGACGAACCTGAGCTGGAGCTGAAAGGAACACTGAAACTGAAGGACCTCACTCAGCCCGCCTCACCGGGCGACATGGGATCGGCACGGGCAGGGGAGAAGGTGGAAATTGAGATCCCGGCGTCGACTGCCAGAGTAATAGGGATCAACCTTTGAGGAAGCAGCCCATCAAAATCCGGTAATCCGCTCAGCCCGGTGGGGTGTGTTATCGCGGCACAACTTGCATGTCAGCGAAAAACCCTATACCGAAAAAGTGAATATGCTCAACGGATGAACCAGCGCGGGCGGCGCGGGAGTGAGGGCCAAATGAGAAGAGCCATGGCGAAAGCCGCGTGCTCAATATTGAGTCCTCGCGTTCTCTCTCCGAAGATTGAATCTTGGGCATCAGGCGCGACGCCGTAACGCCGAAGCGCTGTGTAATCCGGGACACCGACAAGGGCTAAACCCGAGCGATCGGGTGGCGCAAAGCCGACGGGACTCATGACGGTGCGAGGGCAGAAACCGCCAATCGCCAACACGGGGTTGCCGGGCTCGGACCGGAGTTGAGTTGGCCGGGCTGCCGAAGGTCCGGTTGGATCAGATATCCGCGGGATTGATCCCGCTTTTCCCTGCCGGTGTCTACCACGCAAGAACCGCGATGGGGCGGGACGTGGTGTCCCGCCCCATCGCGGTTGATCTCCGGTCATAGCCACCGGTCAAACCACTCGTACGCGAGCTCACCGTGGAACTGATGGCCCCCGTCGAAGACGTCGTGCGCAAGCCGTTCCGGCACGCCGTAGGCTTCGTATGCTTTCCTGAGGTGTTTGTATGCCCTTCTTGCCGATTCTATCTTGAAGCCCTCGTCGCGCAGTCCGCTTTCTATCAGCAGTGGCCTCGGGGCAAAGAGCGCGGCGATGTCGGCCAGGTCGAAATATCGCCTAAGTGCCGGAACGAACTGGGAGCCGCAGAAGTTGCCCTGTTCGACGGCAAAAGTCTCAAGTTCACACAGATAGCCGCTTATGACGGCGGCTTTGATCCTCTTGTCCAGAGCCGACGTCCACAAAGTCATCGTGCCGCCGAAACTCAGGCCGACGCACCCGATGCGATCCGGATCTACCTCGGGCCGCGCGCAGAGGTAATCGATGGCGCGGAAGGTATCGTGGATGTCGAGTGCCAGCAAATTGATGCCGAGGATGGAGCCTCTGATAAAGTGGACGTTGCAGGGGTCTCTTCCGTAGAGGGAAAAAGCCGTTTCTCTTCGCTCCCCAAACACGCGATAGTCGAAGGTGAACGTCACATAACCGCGACGGGCAAATTGCACTGCGTAGTCATAGTTGTGTTGCCTGATGGAGTCCCTTACCTGGTCTTCGGTGTAACCCGGCCGGGGTTCGATAACGCCTGCTACTGCGCAGCAGCCCGGCCCATGACCATGCAGGCACATCAGAGCACGCGTCGGACCGCGCAGGTTGCGTGGAATCAAGACATAGCCGGGAACCGATGACAGCGGGTCGGAATCGAAGATGACCTTCTCGCGCACGTATTCGCCGGGATCGACACTCTCGACTATTTCTGCTTCCAGGGGCGTCCAATCAGGCATCTCGCCAAGCAGATCCCTCACCTTGGCGACGGCCTTCATTCGCCAGCTCTTTGCCGAACACGGATCGGTTCCGTCGAACTCGTAAAGCGGCTTCATTCGCGCACAGCGCTCGTTGAAGTACTCGCTCGTGGAGAACTTGCGGCCGGCCATGGCATCATCCCCTCATGAGCTGCTAAACGATAGTTACTGACTGTGCTTCCGATTTCCTTCCCCAGGAACCGCTGTCTGATCGCATTCGGCGTGCGACGAGCTTAAATTCAGGGCAGGACTGTTGCTGACAGGGTGTTCGCGGCCCGTCAGACCTGAGAAGCACATCGAAGATGATGCACGGGCAAGAGGAGGGCAGGGCTTTGAAATTGAACATTATCTTGGGTATGGTTGCCATCGCGTCGGGCGATCAAGCCTGGACGCCTCGTCGCCCGGTCTGTGATGGGCCTGGATATCGAATCGTCAGAGACGCTGGGTTTACGTTCTATTGCAACGACCTACGGGTCCGGGTAGACGTCGTCGCGACTCTCGCATAATCGGATGAGCCCATGACCATTGCACGAACACTGACACTGGCCTTAGTCCTGACACTGCTGGGCTGTGGGAGTACGTCGAGCGGACCGCAGAATGTCCTGGTCGTCGTCAACGCCGAAAGTCGCGATTCGGTGGCCGTCGGAGCCTACTACACGGCAAAGCGGCACATCACGGGACGATTTGTCTGCAGGATACGGTGTCCAGCCCAGGAAAGGATTGAGCAAACCATCTTTGAAAAGAACATTCGAGATCCGATCCGGGCCTTCCTCAAGAAAAACCGCCTGACGGACCAGATAGACTACATCGTGCTGACGCGCGGTGTGCCCATCATAACATCGGAGAACTGGGGTGTTGACAGTGCTCTGACCTGCCTGTTCCGGGATGAGCCTGCTCAGATGCACAACCCGTACTACCAGGCGTATGAACCTTTTTCACACCGAAAATACAATATGTATCTCGTCACGCGGCTCGACGGCCTCACCCTGGAAGATTCGAAAGCTCTCGTAGATCGTTCTCTGGCAGCACAACCGGACAAGGGCCTTTTCTTGCTCGATATAGACCCTAAGTTCGACAGCCGCTCCCCCGGCTACAGAATGGTCAACGACTGGATGCGCATGGCCGCCGCTATTTTGAGAGAGAAGGGCATGAGGGTGGAGCTGGATGAAGGCCCAGAATTCGTGATCCGCGAGGGCCTGATGGGCTACTACAGTTGGGGTTATCACGATCAGAAATACAGAGCCGAGGACTACCGCAGACTTCGATTCCGCCCCGGCTCCATTGCCGAGACTGCGGTGTCGTTCAGCGCCAGCACGCTGACTCTGGACCGCCGCGACCCATCTGTCTCCTACATAACTGACCTGACCGCCCAGGGCGCCACAGGTGTCAAGGGATATGTCTGCGAACCTTACGTCGACGCATTG
The DNA here is from genome assembly GCA_049969195.1 of Armatimonadota bacterium. Taxonomy (GTDB): domain Bacteria; phylum Armatimonadota; class UBA5829; order UBA5829; family UBA5829; genus CALJES01. The sequence continues at coordinate 8,809 of JBMFPI010000037.1, read as the reverse complement.
GCGGACGCAAGCATCCTCTTCGACCGCTATACTTTGGGCCGAAACCTTGCCGAGAGCTTCTACGCTGCATCGAGGTACGTCTATTGGCGCGACATGGTTATCGGAGACCCGCTTTGCGCGCCTTACGCCGACCGTTGACCCGCGTCGCGAGTCGAGAGAAGCGCAACTCCCTGTATCTACGCTGTTTGGGATAAGCGCGTTTTGTCGCAACAACTTCATCGGAGGTCCGTGTTTTCCCGCAGGCGTCAACGAGCTGTGAGAGCGCTAATGTACAACGCTCCGTTGAGCGTGCTAAGGCGGTGTCGGCGGCAACTGTGTCGACAGCGAACAGCGGAGGTGGACTGACTTACCGCGGCGCGTAGGATTTGCCACGCGGTGGCCCCAAGAACGCACTCGGCATCCTCTGGCCCGGCTTGCCTGCTCGGCGCATCTCCCGCTGCGCCGCGGCGTACTCACCAGACCGATAGTAGATTTTTGCAAGCGCCAGATGAGCCTCGGCCATGTCCGGTTTCAGCCGCAGAGCCTCTTTTAGTTCTGCGATGGCATCGCCCGTGAGTCCTTCCATGGCTAGGGCCGCGCCGAGGCTGTAATGGGCTTCGGCTACGTCTGGGTCAATTCGCAGCGCGGCCTTGTAATGATCGACAGCTCCGGGAAAGTCTCCCAGCATATAACAGGCGGTGCCCAGACCGTAGTGCGCCTCAGCAGACTGCGGGTTGGAAGCCAGCGCCATCCGAAACTGCCCGGCAGCCTCATCTGTTAGCCCGCGGCTAAGGAGTGCGAAACCCAGAGCGGTATGCGCCGCGTGCATATTTGAATCTGCCCGCAGCGCTCTCCTGTAGATTTCGATTGCCTCATTAGTGCGATCCTGGCGGAATCTGATCATACCAAGCGCCAGGTAAGCCGGAGCAAACTTCGGACTTGCTTTGATCACCTTTTCAAGTTCTGCAACAGCCTGAGTCGGTCTGCGGGTCTCGACGAGGGCATCCGCAAGCAGATAGCGAACGGCGTAGCTGCCGCTGGTAGAACGCAGCGCGTGCTGAAGGATCTGCACTGGCCCGCGCCAGTGTGCCAGGTATGACCATGTCGTCGCCGCGCATGCGATGATTGCGGCGGCCGCCGCACTGACGAGTGCGCCACGCCTTGCGCGAACCGATCCTGTGACCCGGTCGAGCAGGTCAGGCACGCCCCAGGCGGCTATTATAAACAGGCCGATAAGGGGAATGTAGGTGTACCGGTCCGCCATTGCCTGCCGACCAATCTGCACAAGCCCGATCACGGGAACAAGCGTTACGACATACCACAGCCACCCGACCGTAACGTATCGCCGGCTTGCTCGCAGTTTGACTGCCGTCCACGTGATCGTCGTAAGTAGAATGCCGCTAAGCATTACAAGCCAGATCGGTAGCGTATCACCAGGGTGGGGGTAGAAGATCGACAGTCTAGCGGGCCAGATCATCTTGCCGATATAGGCGACATAAGAAACGGCTGCATTCGCGAGCCTTATGCCGACAGGGTATTCGTCCGCAGATCCTATCGCTCCGCCGGCGCGCTGTACAACGACGGTCACAATGCACGAGGCCAGCGACAGTGCCGCTAGGGGCGCCTTTTCAAATAGTAGAGCGGGAAACGAGCGGTATTGCTCGCCGGGCTTGCGATCGAATTGGCGGGCGATGCGGTTTGAACGTTTCCTGGTGCCGCTTCCGGCGCGCGGCGTTTCGTGACTTGTCGAAACACGGTTGAGCGGCCAGAAGTCCAGCATCAGGAGCACGATGGGCAGACTGACCAGCATCGGCTTGGCCATCAGCCCAAGTGCAAATGCTACAACAACGAGCGCATAGCGTCCCATTGACGGGCTGTGGACATAGCGTGTGTAGGCCTGCATTGTCAGCATCCAGAACAGCGCGCTGAGAACATCTTTGCGCTCCGCAACCCACGCGACCGACTCGACGTGCAGTGGGTGTACCGCAAACAATGCGGCAACGAATGCGCTGCGCCAGGCCGAGCGTGTCATCGCCGAGAGTGCAAGGAACAAGAGCGCGGTGTTTAGAGCGTGCAGAAGAACTGCAGTGAGATGGTGTCCCCGTGGGTCGAGCCCAAAGGCCGTGTAGTCAAGCTGGTGGGAGAGCCATGTAAGAGGGTGCCAGTTTGCGCTTCTGGTTGTCGTGAACGCCCAGCGAATGCCGCGCAGGGTCAGCCCGTCACGCGTGTGCGGGTTATTCGTGACGTATATGGGATCGTCTATGCTCAGAAATCCGCAGCCTGCGGCCCGGTAGTAAACGGCCAATGTGAGCGCGACAAGCCCGAATGCGAGTATCAGCGTGATGCGTTTGCTCATGCCTGACTGTCCGTTCGATTTATTTTATCACGATCCCGGGTGAGCCGGGCGGACACTGTCTATCGGAAGGGTGTCAGGGTTGTTACGATAGGTGCGTTGTGGGCGACTCTACGGCTCAGTCAATGAGCGCCGAATCGCCGACAGCGCCGGGTTTGCGTTCGATGGTACCAGCCTCGTGTCAAAAAGAGGTTGACAAACATCCGTTCGATGGCTATAATCCAGAATGGGAGGCCTGCTGCGGTGTCCCATTATGCTCTTATATTTTGAGAGGCTTTTTGCCCCAAAGCATGGAGAGAGCTGTGCGGTCGATACTACACGTCAGAATACCTTCATTCCTCGCTGAAATCGAACGCAAGAGGCGGCCGGAACTTGCCGGCAGGTCACTGATTGTCGGAGAGCCGAAGGGCAACACGAGTGGGGTAGTCGTTTCGGCTTCTCGTGAAGTATTCAAGCTCGGCGTGGTCGAGGGAATGACCGTACGCCAGGCTCAGCGGGCCTGTCCGGATGCGGTTGTCATCATGGCTGACTACGCGGTTTACAGGCAGGTTTCGGCACAATTCTTAGACATACTTGTACAATACTCGCCGCTCGTAGAACCCGATACCCTCGGCAGTGCGTATCTAGACGTCACTGCCAGCCGCGTTCTTTTCGGCGATGCATCAGAGATAGCCGCTCGGATCTCATCAGAGGTCCGCGATCGTCTCGACCTGCCCGTTTCCGTTGGCATCGCGGAGAACAAGCTCCAGGCGAGGGTGGCGTCTTCTGATATGCCCGGAGGAACTTTTTGTCCCGAAGCATTCGCTGCGCTCTCGGTAAACGTGCTCGACTCCATAACCCCCGGAATCGAAAAGCGCCTCGGTGAGCTCGGCATATTGACCATCGGCCAGCTCGCAAAGATTCCGGAGCGGTTGCTGGTGAGACAGTTCGGGCCGGTAGGCAGGCTGATGAAGAGGCAATCTCTGGGAGAGGACTGGTGCTGCGTAAAGGCGGCGTATCCTCCTGAAGTTATTATAATCGAACATATGTTCGATAACTTGCTTGCTGAGCCGTCGGAAGTGGAAGCCTTTATGAGCCCGATGGTACACGAAGCCCTCGCCAGGCTCCGCAAGAAAAGCTGTTTGGCCGGTAGGGTCGCTCTCAGACTCCAGGTTGCAGGTCGTATGTTAAGGGCTTGCTATCCACCGGTGGAAGACGGGTGGGGTGAGGAAGATATCTTCTGTTTCAAAAGCCCTACCGACTCGCTCGCCGTCATCCTCCAGGCCCTCGGCAAAATGCTGAGACGGAGGATGCGACCGGGAATGGAGGTTGAAGGGGTTCGGATCGTGCTTTCTGACCTGACGCCCGGCGCGGCTTCTCAGCTCAGCCTGATCGGAGATGGCGAAAAGAGGCTCAGGATCAACAGGACCATCGAGCACATCCGCGAGCGTTTCGGTGAGAGGGCGATTCTCATCGCCTCCGCCCTAGTGCCAACCGGCAGGGCCGGCGTCCTTGCCAGAATCGCGGCATAACTTACTCCCTCTCCTCTTCAGGAGACGGTTGGGGGGTCAACGATCGAAGTCAATCTCAACAATAAGAACGCTCCTTCCTCCTTCACCTGGCGAGGCGTGACCCATCGTGTCAGGGAAGTTCAGGAGTGCTGGCGGCTGATGGGCGCGTGGTGGGATGGCGAGGGCGAGCGCACATTCTTTCGCGTCCTCACTGACAAGGGAGGCATCTACGAGCTCTGCTTTGATCATGTCAACTCGAATTGGGAGATGGCCGCAGTCGAAGACTGAGGGAGTGTCTGATCATTGGTCATGAGCTTTACGCACTTACACGTCCACTCCAATTTCAGTTTCCTTGACGGTGGGAGCAGCGTGGAATCGCTCCTGGACCGCGCCAGGGAGCTCGGTTACGACTCTCTAGCCCTCACCGACCACAACGGCCTCTACGGTGCCGTGCGCTTCTACGACTACGCCCGCCGGATCGGCATCAAACCCATAATAGGGGTGGAACTGGACCTCGAACCATGTTTCAGCGTTCCAAATCCGCACCTTGTCCTGCTTGCGAAAAGTCTGTTGGGCTACTCCAACCTCTGCCGGATCATTACCCGTGCGCAGCTTTCACATGAGAAGGGCGAGGCGGCGGCTTCACTGGAGGTGATTCAGGAGCACAAAGATGATCTTTTCTGCCTTTCAGGATGTTCGCGAGGGGAGGTGCCGTCGCTTGTTGCCGAGGGCAGGTTGGACGAGGCAAGGGAGGCTGCTGGTAAATACGTGGACATATTCGGCCGCGACCATTTTCTCATAGAGCTCCAGAACCACATGCTCCCCGGCACGGCTCTGCTGAACTCGCGACTAAGTGAGCTTGCGAATGAGCTCGGCCTGCGATGCGTCGCTACGAACAACGTCCACTATGCCAGGAAAGACGACTTCAAAGTGCAGGATGTGCTTGTGTGCGTCCGAACCCTGACCACTCTCGACGAACGCCATCCCCTTCGCAAGCGCAATGCCGAGTATTATATGAAATCGCCCGCGGCTATGGCAAACCTGTTCAGGCGATATCCGAGAGCGGTCGTAACGACTGATTGGGTCGCGCGCCAGTGCAACCTGGATCTTGGCCTCGGCACGTATCGGTTTCCCGACTTTCCCGTCCCCGAAGGCGAGACGGCCTACAGCTATCTATGTAAGCTCTGCTTCGAAGCCCTCGACCGCCTCTACCGACCGATCACACCGCAGGTTACCGAGCGCCTCCAGCACGAGCTCAAGATCATCCACGACCTGGGGTTCTCCGAGTACTTCCTGGTTGTCTGGGATATCGTGCGCGAGGCTCGCTCAAGGGGGATTCGCTGCTCCGGAAGAGGGTCTGCAGCCGACTCGTTGGTGGCCTACTGCCTTGGGATCACGATTGTGGATCCCATCGAGCACAATCTGCTTTTTGAGCGGTTCCTCAATCCCGAGCGCAAAGGGATGCCCGATATCGACATCGATTTCGACGCTGCCCGCCGCGACGAGATCATCGAATACATCTACAACCGCTACGGCGAGGATAAAGTGGCGATGGTATGCACCGTGAGCACGCTCCAGGCCAGGTCATCGATTCGCGACCTGGGCAAGGCGATGGATTTCCCACAGGAAGATATCGACAAGTTTGCCTCTGCGCTGCCTCACACCGGGGGCAAGCGCATACGCGAGGCAATCGAGAAGCTTCCGGAACTGCGCAACGGCAATCTCCCGCTCCACAAGCTCGAGGCACTTATTGATATTTGCGAGAAGGTGGACAATTTCCCGCGTCATCTGAGCGTCCACCTCGGGGGCCTTCTGATCGGCAAAGGCCCCCTGACCGATCTTGTTCCGCTCGAATGGGCTGCCAAGGGCGTAATCGTGAGCCAGTTCGATAAGGACGATATCGAGACTCTTGGCCTTGTAAAAATGGACATTCTCGGCCTACGCAACCTCTCCGCCATCGAGGACGCTGTGAGGATGATTCGGGAGAATACGGCACGTGAGTTTGACATCGACAACATCCCGCTTGACGACGAGCCCACCTATGAACTGCTGCGCAGCGGAAACACGGTCGGGTGTTTCCAGGTAGAGTCGCCGGGAATGCGGGGTTTATTGGGGAGGCTTCAGCCGCGGGTGTTTGAGGACATCATCGCTCAGATTTCACTCTTCCGCCCGGGGCCGATGCAGGCGGACATGATCAACCCGTTCATCGCACGGCGGCACGGTGAAGAGCCGATCACATATCCGCATCCCTCTCTGGAACCGGTCCTCAAGGATACTTATGGCGTGATCCTCTATCAGGAACAGGTGCTCTCGGTCGCCCACGAGCTTGCAGGGTTTACCTACGGTCAGGCCGACAGCCTGCGTCGCGCCATGACCACCGACCGCAGTCAGGAGGAGATGGAGAAGATCAGAAAGACATTTATTGACAGTGCCGAGCGCAATGGTATCGACGGGAAGACCGCCGAAGAGGTCTTCTCACGACTACGCGCGTTCGCCGCCTACGGGTTCTGCAAGGCACATGCTGCTTCGTTTGCCAGGATAACCTATCAGACCGCCTACCTCAAGGCACACTACCCTGCACAGTTTTTCGCTGGAATCTTGAACAATGAGCCGATGGGATTCTACCCGGCCAACGTAATCATCGAGGATGCCCGACGCCTCGGTATACGCATCCTGCCCGTTGACATCAACCGCAGTGAGAAGAAGTTCACGGTCGAAGGGTTTGGGATTTCCAGTCGGGGGCCGGGGGGTGAGGATCGGGGGGCAAGGATCAGGGAAGAGGTTACAGATTACAGGTTACAGGTTGCAGACGGCAGCGAAGGTGCTCCCTCTCCCCTAGCTGGAGAGGGCTGGGGTGAGGGGGGATCGCTCGGCATCCGCATCGGCCTGATGCAGGTGAAAAACATCAGCGATGCGGAGATCGACTCCATTCTGGCTGCAAGAAGTTCGACTCCATTTTCTTCCTTCAGCGACTTCTGCTTGCAAACTCGTTGCAGCCGACCGACAGTTGAAAACCTGATCAACTGCGGCGCGTTCGATTCCTTCGGCATTCCACGTGCCAAGCTACTCTGGCTTCTCGGCGAGCTCATATCTCGCAGATCGAAAATCAACAATCACAGGTCTCAAGTCTCAGATAGCAACGGTAGTCGTTCTGAGCATGGCGAAGAATCCGCTTTCGGTCAGGGGTGCCTGCTGGACGGCTTGTCCGTTTCCGATCTCGAAGACCAGATCCGCCTTCTTCCCGATGTTCCCGAGCCGACTCTTCACGAGCGTGTCCGGACCGATTACGAAATCCTCGGTCTCTCACCGATCTGCCACCCGATGTGTTTTTACCGAGAGAAGCTCGCAAAGACCCGCGTGAGGACAACGAGTGAGATCAAAAACCTGCCGAACAACACGATTGTAAAGGTTGCGGGTGTAGTGGTTGTGTGTATGCGGCCGCCGACGAAATCCGGCACAATCGTGGTCTTTATTACTCTGGAGGACGAGGATGGCCTGGTGGATTGCGTGGTGTTCCCCGGGGTATATGACAAGTTTGGAGCTATAATCTTTAACAATCCTGCACTCATTATCGAGGGCAGGCTCCAGCGGATGGGCAAGGGCATATCGATCATCGCGCAGCGCGTCAAGCCGCTTACCTCTGACTACCGCACTGACAACTCCCCCCAGATCAAGCCCTTCACCGAACGCCGCCGCATAGCTGGGCAGCGCAGCTTTGTGCGCAGCGCCGGAGTGTGAATGCGGGGTTCTCCCAACAGAATGCAAACCCCGCGTTTTCAGCGACTCGACGTCCCTCAAATGAGCAAGGGAATTGCCGAAAACGCACTCGTCGCAACATATCAGCCCAGTCTTGCCGGCGCAAACGCCTGGGATCTGGTGATCTTGAACTTGATTCAGGACCGATCCCTTCAGCGCCTGGATGCCGAAAAGAAAACAGGTTCAGCATGACGCGATTCCCGCGGAACGGAACTGTCTTTTCAACGCAAGACTATGCTCGACAGACAGCGCGCTGTGATATAATGCCAGGGGTCTGAGCCCACGAGAAAAAAGCCTGTCCGGCGACGGACAGCAGACAACGGAGACCAGATGAATAGTTTCTACCCATCCAACCGTCCACCTCTTGCCCCGTGCGCATTTGCATTTCTTCCGCTCGGAAGCGTGAAGCCCAGGGGCTGGCTCAAGAACCAGCTCCAGATACAGGCGGCGGGTCTGACGGGCAACCTGCCGAAGTTCTGGGAGTCTCTCGGGCCGAACAGCGGCTGGCTCGGAGGCGACGGCGAGAGTTGGGAACGCGGACCGTATTATCTCGACGGCCTCGTGCCGCTTGCGTATCTGCTCGAGGACAAAGACCTCATCGCCGAAGCCCAGAGATGGATCGACTGGACACTTTCAAGTCAGAACGAGCTAGGGCATATAGGCCCCAGCTCGCTTGACGACTGGTGGCCCTGCGGCGTCATACTCAAAGCGCTGACGCAGTATCAGGAGGCGACCGCGGACCGCCGCGTGATCCCGCTTATGGAGCGCTTTTTCACATACATGGCCCGAGAGCTCCCGTTCAATCATCTTAGAAGCTGGGCAATCATGCGCTGGGCGGACACTGCACTCTCGATCATCTGGCTGTACAACAGAAACGGTGACCCCTGTCTTCTAGATCTCGCGCGGGAGATCATGAGGCAGGGGTATAACTGGACCCACCACTTCGAGCACTTCGGATACACCCAGAAGCAGGTTCTCAAGTTCCCGCTTACTACCCACGTGGTCAACAATGCGATGGCCGTCAAGACGCCGGCCGTCGCTTACGTTCTGACAGGTTGGCCGGAGCACAAGGCCGGCTCGCATCGCGCGATTGAAATGCTCGATCAATTCCACGGCACGGCGGTCGGCACCTTCACCGGAGACGAACACTACGCGGGTAAAAACCCCTCTCAGGGAACGGAGCTGTGCGCGGTCGTCGAGTATATGTTCTCGCTCGAGAACCTGCTGCAGA
>JBMFPI010000036.1:0-15512 GCA_049969195.1 Armatimonadota bacterium | reverse complement strand
GCTGACGAAGCGGCTTTGCCCCTGTTCCCTCTGGCCCTTCCAGATCGGCGACATTCGCGCGAAGGGCGGAAGCCCGATGCCGCGAGAGCCGCACGACGGATACCAACTCGGCCAGAACTCGATGGTTGAAATATCGACGCTTCCTCGCAGCCAGCCGAACGTGCAAAGAAATGGGTCATTGCCAAAGAACAGGAATTCGGGTTTGCCCGCCTGAGCCGCCGCCGACTTGACGGCGTTGTAGTACTCCTGAAGCGCCTGCGTGCCGATCTGCCGCTTGAATATCGCGTAGGCGCGCCACACCGGCTCGTTGATCCAGCCGGAGTTGGTCCAGGCACTGCTTGTGAGCGAAGAGCCGTTCCACCCGTACTTGCTGCTCGCGAGGGTCCTGAAGTAGGCCCTGATGTCGAAGGTCGCTAGGTCCTCGTAGGTTCCTGAAGGCCCCAGAACCCCCCAACTCCTGAGCTGGGCTTCCGTGAAGTGATTCCGCAGATAGTCCCGAAACAGTGCGACCGACCACTCGCCGAACGCGCTTTTTACAGCCGGGTACATGAAGCTGTTGAACGGGCTCATATTATCGACCCATACGCCCTGCAGGCCCGTCTGGCTAACCGCCAGTAAGGTCGCAGCGCGGTCGTGTTCTTTCCAGAACGGACAGGCCGTGTCTTTCATCACGTGCGGACAGCCTGTGTACTTGCCGGTCTCGGGCACGTAAAGAAGACCCGGATATGGCGGCTGGCCGGCATCATTGTAGAATGGGGGCTCATACGCCACATTCCCCAGAATGTCGCGTGATGCCCCAGCGTGATACACGCGATTTTTCCTCGGATCGGTCGGATCGTCGTCCACGAAACCCGTGGCGATTGTGCCGTCCGGGAATGTCATCGCCGGGCCGCCGTAGACGGGATGAGTGCGCGTGTAAGGACGAGCGAACTGGGCGTCGTCGAACCAGGTCCACGCGCCAGCCCAGGCGATCGTGCCGCCGCTGTAGGCCTGCCAGTTCCAGAAGTGGTGCAGCATGTTCGCAGGCTGGCTGCCGTCGATCTCCACTATCGGCATGAAGCTCGTGCCGAATCCCTCGAGATAGCCGATGCTCGCTATGCCGGCGGCCTCGAACTGCTGCCTGGTCACAGCCCCCGACGGGTTTACGGTGCTTTGATACCACAGACTCCACCCTGGGTCTTTGCCGACATTGTTGGCCGCCGTGTTGGCGTGATATTCCAGGGCGGTCGCGACGTCTCGCACGTGAAGCCAGCGCGGGAGCTCGTCCCACCAGGGCCCGGCGGCCGCGGGGAGCGGCACCAGACCGGCGAGGACCACTGCCGCAAGGATTGCGGTTCGGGACTTGTTCAACTGCAGAAACACTCAGACCTCCCCAGTGCTACCTCAGCACCTCAATGCTCTTCATCGTCAATGTCGGCGGAGTAGTGCCCCGATCCAGGCTCCCGCGGACGCAAACATACTTCGTGTTGCTGAGGCCGTGGTTCGTCGCGATCACCCTCACCGGCGCACCCGATCCGTCGTCGATCGTGAACGAGTCGGCGTCGATCACCGTCACGGCGCCCCAGAGCACCCAGTCATATTTGTCGGCGGCCGAGTCAAGTATCGAATCGCCCAGGCTTCTCAGGCTGGTGCCTACAACGGGTTTGGGAGGCTCCGGTTCTCCAACATATCGCAGGGCGGCAATCTCCGCCTGAGTCAGGGCACCCCCGTAGAGCCGTGTCTCTTCGAAGATGATCTCCCCGGCCGACGCAGGCACTGCCCAGCAGAAGTCCATCAGGCCGTAACCGTCGTAGCGTTTTCCTCCCAATGGGGAAACCAGGCAGTCGGTGCCAGACTGCCCAAATGCGTTGACCTGCTCATACGACAGCGTAACTGGGCTGCCGACCTGCACCAGGCCGTTCCCGTCGCCGATGTCCCAGTAGAGAACCAGCTCATACCCGGTGCAATCCTTGAACCTCAAGACCTCGGCAAGCTTGACGTATCTGTCGGCGGGCGGGTCGGGACCCCCAAAGTATGCCCACTGAACCGTCTTCTGGAGCGATCCACCGGAATCGAGGTACTCATAGGAGCGGTGTGCCGACCAGTTGGTTTCACCCGGAGCCCAGAATACGATGCTTTGGCCCGCTCGCCAGTTGGCGTTGTTGAAGGCGTTTGTGGAAAACTTCATAAGCTGCGCCACGCGCGCCTCTTCGCCCAGCGTGTCAAAGCCGGGCCACTTCAGCCACAGTACGTGCGTCAGTTCCCTGAAATATCCGCTCGGGCCCAGATCCTCGGCGAGCATGGTGGTCGCGCTGCACTGCTTCCACGTGCCGCTGAAGTACCGCGGAAGGACAAGCTTGCCGTCGATGACAGCCGCCCCTGTCCCTGTCAACGTGAGCGGCGCCCACGCAGCGCCCGCAGCCTTGTTCTCCAATGGGCCCGACCCGAGATACTCGTCGAACGTCCACTGGCCGAGAAGCCTCTTCGCGGGCGGCGACACAGGAGCGAGGGCGTCGATATCGGCCGCGCTCATGGCTCCGGCATAGAGTCTCACCTCGTCAAACCTGATCTCGCCAGGGAACTGCGGTACGTTCCAGCAGACGTCCATCAGGCCAAGTCCGTCATATCTCGGGTTGCCCGGGGGCGCGCCCTCAACCAGGCATTCACTGCCCGCTTGTCCGAACGAACTCACCATATGGCTCGGCACACTCTGGGGCTGGCCGATCTGAACGAGGCCGCTCCCGACATCCCAGTACATCACCACCTCGTAACTGAGAGGATCCTTCCACCGCAGCACCTGAGCGATCTTGATGAACCTGTCAATCGGCGGGTCAAGACCCCCGACAGGGCTCCAAACCGGGCTCGTCTGCAGAGCTCCGCCGTCCAGGTACTCATAGCGGCCGTAGCTGTGCCAGTTGGAGTCGTCAGTAGCCTTCATCACGATTCCGCGGTATGCCCTTGCATCTTCTGCAGAATACGTTGACGTCGGAAACTTCGCCAGTGTCACCAGACGCGCCCAGTCGGCCGTCGGGTCGTAGCCGGACCACTTCACCCACGCCACCAGAGTCATCTCATTGAAGTGGGTGTTCATCTCGCCCGCGAGCATCGTGGTTGCCCTGCTCTGAAGCCAGGCGCCTTCGTTCTCGTATCTGGGCAAAACCAACTGTCCGTCAGCTACCCCGGCGCCGGTGCCGACAATTGTCAGGTTCTTCCAGCTCGCGCCGGGGGCCTTATTATCGAGCGGTCCTCGCCCACCGTAGTCATCGAACGTCCACTGCCCGACAAGAGCAGGCGGCTCAAGCGGACTGAACGAAGCTTCGGCTATGTCCTGTACGTCCAGCGCTCCGGCGCACAGCCAGATCTCTTCGAACTCTATCTGTCCGCCCGACTGAGGCATGCTCCAGCAGTGGTCCATGATACCGAACCCGTCATATCGTTTACCGCCCGATGTGTCTATCAGACAGTCGGTGTCATGCTGTCCAAAGGCGCTCACCTGGGAAGCAGGTATCGGTACGGACGCGCCGATCTGAGTAAGCCTGCTGCCAACGTCCCAGTACATGGACAACTCGAACGTGTTCTCGTCTTCCTGCCTGATCACCTGGGCGATCTTGATGAAGATGTCGGTGGGGGGATCGGACCCGCCCAATGAAAGCCACGCGCTTGCTGTTTGGACCTGGCCTTCGTCCAGGTATTCCCAGGCGCGACTGCTCGCCCAGTTCGTGTCGTCCGTTGCGCGCATCGCGATGCCCTGCACGGCCTTCAGGTCCGAAAGCTGATAGCTCGGACAGGAGAATTTGGCAAGCGATACGAGCCGTGCCGAATCGGCGGTCGTGTCGAAGCCCGACCACTTGACCCACGCAATCTGGGTCATCTCCTTGAAGTAGTTACCATCGCCAAGGTCGGTCTGGAGCATTGCGGTGGCGCTGCTCTGGTGCCAGGAGCCTCCGGACTCATACCTGGGCAAGATGAGCTTGCCGTCGGAATAGCATGCTCCCGCGCCTGCAAGCGCCAGCTTCGACCAGCTTGCGCCGGAGGCCTTGTTCGAGGCTGGGTCGCTGCCCCCACTGCTGTCGAATGTCCACCGGCCAACCAGCCTGGGCACCGAATCGTATGCGGCCGGGTCAATGTCGGCCCGGAAAGGCGACGCGGGCAGCATCTCCGAATTGAACAGGTTGCAGTCAGGCGCCCACGCCCAGGCGTAGCGCACGTGCAGCGGCCTGTCTACAAGCGAGCAGGTGACCCGGACGCTATCCGTTCCCGTGATCTTCGCCACGGCCGGGTGAAAGACTCCATCAGAGCCGGCTACCTCAAAGGTCCTCAAGTCGCCGCCGACAGCCTGCAAACCGGTGCCGACATGGTCGAAGTGCAGCGTCACGCTGTTGAAGCCCGCGGTGTAGCCCGAGCAGATCGGGCCGGTAGATTCGATCTGTTCTCCGTGGACCATGGCTCGTGCTAATCTCGCGAGCCTGTCGCCGACCGGCTGCTTGTTCGTAGGATGGATGCTTGCGTCGTGCGTGTCGATAGTGATCGCCAACCCCGTGTTCGACGTATCGCCCCAGGCCTGGAGCTGCGCTTCCCTGATGAGCGGCCAGTCGTGCCAAGGGTCCGCAGCCACATCGTATCTGGGCAACTGCACAATCAGAAACGGGAAAGCTCCTTGTCCCCAGTCGGCCCGCCAGCTTTGGACAAGTGCGTCAAGCAGGTCGCGGTAGTGTTCCGCGAGATTGGTCTGCGTGTTCGCTTCTCCCTGATACCACAGAACACCCCGGATTGCGAACGGCTGCAGCGGGGCGACGTAGACGTGATACATCACAAACGGCGTAGCATACCACAACACACCCGCTTGTGGAAATGTGTCGGGAACATAGGCGAGGTTTGGGTCGGCCTCTTGCGCAGCTCTGCTTATCCACGACTCACCATAGGTAGAGGGCTGGCAAGCGCGTATCAGACCTATCGGCACCCCGATAGCCGAGTGAAGGGCCTCAGCGAAGAAAAAACCGACCGCAGACCAGGTCCTCACGGCGTTGGAACTCGCGACATACCATGTCGACCCGGCGGGCACATCTGGCTCCGGCCCGTCACGATACGGCTCGATTTCCGGGTTGGTTCCTCCGAAGATGAACGGCATCGTGAAGTAACGCATCCACGTATAGTTGGCGGCTCGAGCTGCCGCCTCCGCCCCGCCGTCAGAGTCCTGCAAAGTCCAGCCCATATTCGACTGACCCGACAGCACCCAGACCTCTCCAACGAGCACGTTAGTGAAGGAAACGCTGCCGCCGTCCCCGGAGACTGTCATGGTCTGCCCAATGGCATTGGCCGACATCGGATCCAGGTCTACTCGCCACTTGCCGTTCTCGTCGGCCGTGGAGGTCTTGCTCTGCCCCGCGAATGTGACGGTTATCTGCTGGCCCGAGTTCGCCCAGCCCCAAACCGGGACCGGCGCATCGCGCTGGAGCACCATCCTGCTTCCGAACACGCCCGCCACCTTCAGCGCGGCGTTCGCGCCCCCGCACGGAAGAGCGACCACCAGAGCCGCTGCGACAACGGCCCGCGCCGAGCGTAGACAGAGATCGATACCTCCCCGCACTGACCTCGACGCCGACGGCATTGAGAATTGCCCACCTTTCACGCGTAATCCCTCCAAACGGGGCAAAGCAAGACTCCGCACCAGAACGACTCTCCTCACCAGGGTCCGATTGGCATTCTGCTGGTGTGAGCGCCCGAGCCCTGGTCCGAACGCTGGAGATCCGACAGGGGTAGATAAAGGGGCCGCGAGTTCTCTGCGGCCCCTGAGTCACCCATGCTACTTCCTGCGGCGACAGGCAATCCCAACCAAGCCGATAACGCCGCACGCGAGTGCAACGACCGCGGACGGCTCGGGAACCGGAACGAACGGCGCTGGCGACAGCCCGGCGATCTCATCCGCGGTCATCGCTCCCGCATAGATGCGGGCCTCCTCGAAGAGGATTTCCCCTGCGGACTGCACTATCGGTGCCCACGAGAAGTCCATAAACGCGAACGCGTCGTAGCGGAGTCCGTTGCCGGGGAACGGAATGCATTCCGTGCCATACTGGCCGAACGGCATCACCCAAGCGTTCCACAGACCGGTGTTCTCAGTGCCGATCATCTCGAGCCCGTTGCCAATGTCCCAGTACATCGCCTGGGCATACTTGGTGGCGTCATATACCCGCACTACCTGGGCGATCTTGATGTAGCGGTCGCTCGGCGGGTCGCTCCCTCCATTCTTGGCCCAGTGCACTGTGACCGTGTTGTCGCTTTTCTCGTAAGCACGGTGCGCGCCCCAGTTCCAGTTGTCGGTCGCCTTCATAACGATGCTCTGAGCACCCCTTATGGTCGCCTGGTTGTTCGGATTGTATGCCGTTGCCGACTTGACCATGGCCATCACACGCGACCACACGCTGGCCGTATCGAAGCCGGGCCACTTCATCCACGCGACAAGCGTCATCTGGCGGAAGTAGCCGCCGATGCCCAGATCCGTCTTGAGCCTTGTGTAAGCGTTGCTCTGCTTGTAAGTGCTACCGGACACATATCGCGGCAGCACGAGCTTACCGTCCTCGATCCTGGCCCCGGAACCTGGGGTCAGCACCAGCGGATCCCACGTAATACCCGGCACCTTGCTGTCCAGCGGACTCGTGCCCAGGTAGTTGTCGAATGTCCAGTGACCGACCATATCGCCCAACGGCGCATGCACCGGTCTGACTTGCGCGATCTCATCGGGCGTCATCGCGCCCGCGTACAGCCGTAACTCGTCGAATACGATCTGTCCGGCACGTTGAGGAACACTCATGGCGACGTCCATAATGCCGAAGCCGTCGTAGCGCTTCCCGCCCGACGGATCGACCAAGCAGTCCGTGTCGTACTGTCCAAACGCATTAACCTGGGAAGCAGGTATCGTTACGGACGCGCCGATCTGAGTCAGCCCGGCGCCGGTGTCCCAGTACATCGACTGCTCGAACGTATTCTCGTCTACCTGCCTGATCACTTGGGCGATCTTGAGGAACCTGTCGGTGGGAGGATCGGACCCGCCGCACGAAAGCCATACGCTTGATGTCTTAAGGACGCCGCCGTCCAGATACTCCCAGGCCCGCTGACTGCCCCAATTGAACGAGTCGTCGGTCGCCTTCATAACGATTCCCTGGGAGGCTTTCGTATTCCAGGCCTCGTAGTTCGGCGTTGGACACTTGATGACCGTGGTGAGCCTTGCCCAGTCGGCGGTCGTATCGAAATCAGTCCATTTCACCCAGGCGATCTGGGTCATCTCTTTGAAGTAATCCTACGTGCAATAACCGGACCTGAGGTCGGTTCTGAGCATACAGGTCGCGCCTGCCTGCTTCCAGGTTTCGCCGTCAAGATAACGAGGCAGAATCAGCAAGCCGTCCGACACACTCGCTCCGTTGCCGATGAAAGCAAGCTGCGTCCATTCAACATCCGGCACCTTGTCAGCGAGCACGTGAGTACCGGCGTATTCGTCGAAGGTCCAGTGTCCGATGAGTCTGGGGGCTGGGGGAAGTGTAGGCTCGCCGTTATATTTCAGGCCCTGGATCTCGCACGGCGTGAGCACGCCATCGTATATGCGCGCTTCCTCAAAACTGACACCCGCAGTGTCGCCCGTAAGGTTGGCGACGCCGAACATAAACCCTACGAAGTCGCCGTTTGCCGGGTTGCCGAACCAAGGACAATAGAGCTCCTCGATGTTAATGGTGCTGCCGTATTTCCTGAGCCCGCGGCCGTCGTACGGGTCCCAGTAGTAATTGACATCGAATGTGCCATCACCCTTGTTCGACAACACCTCGGCTATCTTGACCAACTGGCCGGGTTGTATTGCAGGACCGTTGTTGTTCAACCCGAATGGAAAGACGTTGACGGAGTAGCCTTCGCTGTTCCGGAGCGTTGAGTTGAAGGTGCTCCACCCCGACCGCCAGCTTATCGCCTCGGCCGGATTGTAGTTGTTCGGCGGCGGATAGATCGCCGATTCCAGTCGGAACAGGTATATCCAGTCATCCGCGTCACCGAGCTTGTCGAACCTTAGCCACAGGACGGTTGTTTTTTCGCGGAAATCGGGGATGTCGGTTGCAAGCGTAGCCTGCACACCCCCGGTGCCCCACTGTCCGAGTATCTCGTCATATGCTACAGGACAGTGCAGCACACCGTCCTCTATGTAGGAAGGCTCGGGTACCTCGCTGATGTCCCAGCTTATCCCGGGAACCTTGTTCTGCAAGGCTTCGGTGCCCGGGTCACCCTCGAAATCCCACTGCGCCACGAGCGCAGCCGCCTCCGCCTGAGCGGCCGACAGCACTACCGCCAGCAAGATCAGTAAGACCAGCCTGATGCGCATTTCCTTTTTCTCCTTTCGTCTACCAGATTACGGCTTCCACCTGGGGTCCCAGTACCAGAGGCTCGGCTTCCATTCGTGAACATCCAGGAACGATACGTGGCCGTCGCACCAGATGAAATTCCCGCCGTTCTTGTGCACCACTCTGATCTGGACATTCGTACCGGCTCGCGATCCTTGCGCCTCCGCGGGGAGACCAACGCCATCGGCACCGCACTGATAAGTGCGACCCCAATCCCACATGCTCCCGTCAAGCAGGGCGATAATTCGGCTCACCCTCGGGATCTCGGACTGCTTGCGCCCGGTATTCGGGTGAGCCGCGTAGTTTCCAGTACGGTCCCACCTGGTGAAGCCCATATATGCGTTGAACATGTAGTTGGTGACCTTGAACCTCTGCCACTGGGTGCCGTTGTACCACAGAGGGTTCGACGGACACAGATAGACCCCCATACGGTTCCTGATGTAAGGATCGACCATGTCCGGCCACCCGTCGTCCATGTTGCGCGTCGGCTGCCAGGGCCACCAGTCGCCGCCGCGGTAGTCCGGGCTCCAGTACAGGGTAGGCCACCTGTTGTCGTTGGACTCCAGGTATAGCATGAACCCTTGCGCGACCTGCTTGAGGTTAGAAATGCACCTTGTCTGGTAGGCTTTCTCCTTGGCCGCAAGGAAGACGGGGAACAGCATTGCAGCCAGGATCGCGATGATCGCGATCACCACAAGCAGCTCGATCAACGTGAAGCCCTTCTTGCACCCCCCTGATCTCAATTTGGTACCCTCCTTTCCTCGATCGGTCAGAGTCTGTGCAAATCCGAATCAATCTCTCCAGCTTGCCTGCCCCGGACATCGGACACGATGCAGTCCAGCGAGACCGCCTCACGGGGTTTGATCGGCACCGGCAGCATATAGGTGACGGGGCGGTCCAGCTCTTTTCTGATGTGCTGAAGCAGTATCTCGACCGCTACCTCGCCGACGCGCGCGAAGTCCGGTCTTGTAGTCGTGATGTGCGGTCTGATAATGCGGCCTATGGGCAAATCGTCGAACCCCACGACCTCGAGATCTTCAGGAACCCGGATACCCAACTCCTGTGCGATAGAGATAGTGAGCGCGGCCCTGTTGTCCTCCAGGGCGATTAGTGCCGTCGGCCGGTCTATCTGTTCCATCCAGTCTATCAGCAGTTGCGCTACTGACCGGGTTGCGTCCTCGTGCATCTGCTCGTGAAGAACCCAGCGGTCGCATGCCTCAGCCGGCACCCCCGCATCTCGCATCGCGTCAAGGTAGCCACGGTAGCGGTCCATCACAGACCTGTGCAGAAACTCGGTCTCGTCGGTGCGGTAATCCAAGAAAGCTATGCGCTTGTGGCCTTTGTTCAGCAGGAAAGTGGTCATATCGTAGCCGGCGCGGTAGTTGTCCAGAAGCACCTGCGAGCGTTTCTGGGTCGGCAGTGCCAGATCAACAAGAACAATCGGGAAATCAAGGTGTCGGCTGTTCAGGTAGTCTTTGGCCGCTTGATCTACAGTTCGAACGGCCGGATAGACGACGATCCCTTCGCACCCGGCTTCGATCAGCCGCTCCACCTGCGCCTGCTCTTCGTCATAGCTGAAGTTCGTACACGACAGAATCACACTGTAGCCGTTTCGCGCAGCCATCGAGTCGACGCCGCTCTGAAGCCGCTTGAATATATCCGCCCGCGCAGAACCGCATATCAGGCCGATGCATCTTGTGCGGCCGCCATTACATACGCCGTTCTCGCTCGGCTCAGAAACGTAGCAGCCGCTGCCGTGCCTTGAAACTATAACCCCTTGAGTCTCAAGAATTGCGATGGCGCTTAGAATAGTGCCTGAGGATACACGGTATTTCCTCTGCAGCTCGCGAACGGTCGGCAGGGCGTCGCCCGGTGAGAGTTTACCGGCCCGTATATAGTCGGCGAGAATTGAATCCGCCACCTTGTGTCGAAGCAGCTTACGCATTGAGTTCACCTATCGTATCGAGAAACCCATCGCACAAAAAGTGAATGATACACTCGAAGTATGCCATGGTTTTCGGATCGTGTCAAGAGGTTTCTCAGGGGGATTTCGGGGTTTTTCATTGTGAAGTGTCTGCTGCAACTTGCTCCCCTGACGCATGCGCAGTTGTTGCGATGAGGCTATTGCCATAGAAAACAGATCCGCCAAGCGCAAGTGTATCAGTCACGTACGGGGCCGCTGCTGTGCCTGCTGTCGGGAACGGGAACTCGTTTACCGGGAGGCTACTTGATCTTAACCAACTCGTATTCCCGAGCTAGAGGTTGCAGCGCCCGGTAGGTCAACTCCACCCTCGAATCGTCGTTCCACTTGTAATACCAGTAGCCAAAGGCCGAGTCCGAAGAGTAGTCGGCTTCATTTGCGCGGTACGAGTTGACTGAAGCTGCCTGCCTGCTCTGAGGAGTCAAGGGGTTGTCGCCCACGTTGATACCCTTCGCCAGCTCGCTGCTCAAGTACTGACCCACCTCGCAGCCGTCGATCCTCAGAGCATATCTGCCCAAGGGCAAACCGGTCACCCGTATAATCTCTTGGTTGAACTCATCATCAAAGGGGACATGTCTTGCCCAGCCTTTGCCTTTGTTAGCCCGGTACTCTGCCAGACCGGGAACGCCGGGCGGGAACGGCAGAGAATTGGATCTGCACCTCCACACGACCCTGGCGACCCCGTCGCAAACCCTGAGCCCCGTAATCTCGCAATTGGAGTGGCTCAGAACCCGGCTTCGCGAAGCGGATATCGCTATTTCACTGACCTTCCCCTCCAACCTCTGCGCCTTCAGAAACATATAGCCCATGATGAAGTGGCCCACCCTGCCCGGGTGAATGCGATCGCCCAAGTCAATCACCGAGAATTTCGGGTCTATCTTCTGCTCGATCTGATTTACCCTGAGCATAGGAGTGAAGAAGTCGATCACAGGTTCGCCCAGTTCCTTCGACTTGCGCACCAGATACGCTCCGATGACATCTTTGATGAATCGGTTCTTGCCCGACAACGGCTTCCACTTAGGGTCTGTGATATGCACCTCATCGTAGGGGGTGGGGATTATCAGAATAATCCGCTTCACGCCGGCATCTTTCAGCCTGGCGATGAGCGAATCCATATTCTTCTCGTATGCCGCCTTCAGTTGGGCGATCCTGGCGACCTTCTTCTCATCAGGCAACAGCCAGACGTCATCGTAACCAGAGTCGTTCATACCGAGCATGACCGTGACCACTGTCGGCCGAAACGCCAGCAGCTTCCGCAGATTTGGCCACTCGGGGTGAGGGTCATCGAGGCCGGGCTCTCGCGACCAGAAAGCTGCTGTCGAGCCGCTTCGCCCGAAGTACCCCCAGTAGATTTTGCGTTCTGGGAATCGGGTCTGGTAAAAAGCCGCCACCATATAGGCGTAAGCGCCCCAATGGGTAATGCTATCGCCTACGAAAGCCACCCTGTCCCCGCTCTGGAACGGCTTGACAGGCGCTGCCGGGCTGACGTCTGCCGCCGGTAGCAGCACGCTCAGGCCGCAGGCGACTGCCATACCAATCAACCTGTGCAGGATCACGCGCCCAGATGAAAGCCCCATTCTCAACGGTCTGCAACTCCTTCTGTCAGGTCGAATACCAACTTGAAGCCGGCAAAGACGCGCAAGCTCGGGAAGCCGGCCCCACACGCAGCGCTCTAGCCCGTTGCGCCATACGCGTTTGCGGCCATTCTACCGATTGTTTGACGAGCCTCGAAAGACCGAGACGCCGGACTTGCGTTCTATCGCAACAACCTCCTAGTAGACGCCGTAAGTCCGCGCCGCCTCCACCATGGCGAATATGTTCTCATCCGGCGTGTCGCGACCGCATTGGTCGCCTGTCGAAAGGATGAATCCTCCACCCTCCGCAGCGGCGCCTATGGCGGCGATGGATGCGGCCCTGACATCTTCCACAGACCCGCGCAGCATCACGTCCGTAGTATGCAGATTCCCCATCAGGCTGAGCTTGCTTCCGAACCGTCGCTTTACCAAGCCGAGATCACAATCGCCCATCGGAGGCGTCTCCAGTGGGTTGATACTGGAAAGGTCGCTCTCCTCCGCAGCAATTCTCACCAGGTCGTACTCCGGGCCGCAGCAGTGGACCTGACTGGGGACTCCTGCGGCCCTGGCGAGCGCAGTGACTTCCTTGAGCGTTGGCAGCGATAGGCGGCGAAAAATGTGCTCGGGGTTGCTGATCATATGACCCGACACCCCTATGAGGATGAAATCAGGTTTGAGTTCCAGGATCGCCCGCGTTTGTCGGACTATCATTTCGTGCTGCTTTTCGCAGCGCTCGATCACAACATCCGGGCAGTCGTAGTACTCATAGATCGACTCCGGTTGCAAACCGAGGCCGGGCAGTCCGACCGAGAGCCCAACGACTCCGTCCTCGCCCATCATCTGTCTAGCGGCATAGTACGCCTCCAGTCCGGGGTAGCTGGTTCGAGGCTCGACGTCCTCCCACTGCGCAGGCGGTCCACCTTGGAGCCCGGCTTTCTCCAGCGGAACGAAGTGCGTGGGCGGGTCCGCCACATAATAGACGTTGCACCAGTCCGACCACTCGTGCGCGCCGTCGTTCGCGCGGTGAAATCGAGTGAAGATGCGTTCCTTGCTGCGCGCAACAATCGCCTCTCGCCACTGCGCGTTCGGGTCCCGCTCCGCAGACTCGTATGGAAACTCGGCTGGCACGCTCGGCAGCCATCCGTCGAAGCCGAAATACCGCACAGCCTGTATGTAAGCCTGCCAAAGCGGTGGATCCTGGAACAGGTAGATGTCCCAGAACGGCTTGCCTGTCAGTCGGCATGGGATCATGTTCGAGATATCAGGCGCGACCGGCACCCTGTCCGGCTGCTTGTTGAGCATCGCGACGATCATCCGCTCCCTGCCCGTCATGGTCCAAACCCCGCCTTTCCAAGCCAATCTCGATACCGTCCCAGGTCAAACGGTGGGCTTCCAAGCAGGTAGTGATTTACACCGCTTTGCGACGCGGCTTTCCACTCGATCAGATAGAACCTCTTCCACGCCGTCGAGTACGGCAGGCAAGCAAGCACAGTTACGGCGTCGCCCGCTGAGGTACCACGGCCCTCGGCAAGTTCTTCGCCTGTGTCGACGTCGGTCACTTTGTAGCTCAGTTCAATATCCTGCCGCGTGTCATTGCAGGCAACCAGTTCCTGCGTCCAGCTCTGAGGTTCTCGCAGCGCGAGGATCAGCGGCTGCTGCGCGCGTTTGATGAACCCGTAGGCGAGCTTCTTTCGGAAGTAGTAATCGACCACGGCGTCGGAGAACTGCGGCCAGCCGTCCATCAGGTTCCACCAGATAACGCCGGTGCGGCGCCACTTCCCCGTGCGAAATATTTCAATGAAAAACTTCACGGCCTCTGCCTGGGATGCCTGGCTGGCGAAGGCGAAGTCCTCAAGGCTGTCAGGGACCTGCCCAAAGAGCTCACGCACCTGCTTTGCCATCAGGTCAACCCGGTAGTCGAACAGATTCAGCCCGGGCACCGGCGACGTTGAATGCAGCAGCCACTCGTCATTCTCCTGATACGGCCAGAGCTTCTCCGCGGAGATGAACTCGCGGATTGACTCGGGGGCAGGGCATCCGTGATAGCCGATCTCGCTTGCAAAGTGGCACAGCAGGTTTCTGTAGTAGTCGCTTTTGTAGTAATCGCGCGGACCCCAGGGGTGATTCTCGGGCACCAGGTCGTGACCGCGCTTGAAGGCCTCGTCGTCAATGTAGGGCGAGCTGGGAATATAAGCCGTTCCCCAGTCCTCCTCCTGCAGGACCTGCGGGATGACTTTTCTGGTCAGCACGTTACGGTTGGGATCCCGACCGACCGAGGCGAGCGCGATGTCGATCTCGTTGTCGCCGCTCCACAGCGCCAGACAGGCGTGCTGCCGCAGTCGCCGTACCACCGCCCGGACTTCACGGGCGATCCGCTTCTGATGTTCCTCGTCCTGCGGCGGGTATGCGCAGGCCATCGCGAAGTCCTGCCAGACCATGATACCGTGTCGGTCGCAGAACTCGTAGAAGAGGTCGTTTTCGTAAACGTTCCCGCCCCAGCAGCGGACCAAGTTGCAGCCGATGTCCTCGACCATCTCCAGGATTCGCGGTAGCCTCTGCGCGTCGCGGGAGTGGTACGCGTCCGCCGGGACCCAGTTGGTTCCCAGCACGAAAACCTTTTCGCCGTTGAGCCTGAAGCAGAATTCGCCTGTGCCGAGCATATCAGTCGTGCTCGTTCTGACGAGATCGACGTGCTTAATGCCGTGCGTGAATGTGAGCTGGTCGATCTGTGAGCCGTTCTTGAGGAGGGTGACTACTACATCGTAGAGGTTCGGTTCCCCGCGGCCTCTGACCCACCAGAGCTTCGGCTCACGTACGCCCAGCGTGATTTTGCCGCCGATGGCCCCCGCCTTTTTCCTAGCCGAGAACCGGGACTCACCGCACACGCCTTCGATTGTTACCTCGTACGAATCTTGTGAGCTGCCGACGATCGTTGCCGTATAATGGAGCCTGAGGCGCGCCCAGGAGTGATCGGGGGCGATAGCAACGTTCTCCAGGAAGACGTGCTCCAGCCGCTCAACGGGCCTGTACCGAAGCCTGATCGGGCGCCATATTCCCGCCGAGACCGCGCGCGGCATGATGTCCCAGCCGTACATATGAGGGGCCTTGCGGACGTAGAGCGCCTCTTGGAAGTCCCCGAGCGCACCAACCGACGGCGGATAGTCGAATTTCCTGGCTTCCTCTACGGCAGGCCGAATATGAACCAACAACTCGTTCTCGCCGCGCAGGCAGCCGTTGACGCAGACCACGTGCTCGATAAGCATGTTGTCCGTCGATGCGACTAGTTCTCCGTTGAGGTAGATATCGGCAAAGCAGTCGAGGCCTTCGAAGACCAGCTCGGCGTCGAAACCGGGCCTTTCGGCGGCCTCGAATGAACGGAAGTACCACACGTGGGATCGCTCGTACTTCGTGAGCCCGGCGATGTTCATACCGAAGAATGGCTCGTCGATGATTCCGTTTGCGTGGAGATCAAGCTCGAAATTGCCCGGGACGGAGCATGGGTATATTGCGAACCCCGCCGACTCTATCTCCTCTCGAGAACGAAAGCGCCGGTCGGTCGGCCCCTCACTGTAGGCAAATGACCACTGTCCGCAAAGATCAATT
>JBMFPI010000035.1:0-15578 GCA_049969195.1 Armatimonadota bacterium | reverse complement strand
GACGCTTACGTACCACGGCCCGTACCAGTTCCGTCCGACATACACCGCTGTCCCGCTTGCGAACTCAATTGTTGTCCCCGCCGGCACGGTTAGAACCGCAGCATTGGCCAGATCGTTCGAAGGTCCGTATATGCTGATGTTGCCGGTCACGCGGTAGGGCAGAGGCTGCTTCGGCCACACCTGTGAGGTTCCCACAACCCCGCCCCGCACGGCAATCACGTCCCCACTGCCGTTGCCGCTCCCGACATTGCCCGTCAGGTTGTGGACGTGGTTAGGATACACGCTCACGGGGAAGCCTGAATTGTCGACAAAGGAGCACTCATTCAGGATAGGTGTGGCGTTGTCATCTGCGTATACGCCGCTCGACAGGCTGCCGGCCACGGTGCAGCCGATGAGCGTCGGTCCGGCACCCGTGCAGTATACTGCCCCCGGCCACGCAGACCCACCGAACTCGATTCGGGTGTGCCTAAGCACGCATTCTGCATCGGCGGCGTCGCTGTGGAAGTAGAGCCCGCGCCACGATCCCGGCATTTCCGAGATGCCCGAAAGCACTACCTCAGAGCCGGGAGTTCCCTCACAATCGAGTGCGCCATAATAGGGGCCGTACCAGTTCTTGCCGACCTGAAGATAGCAGTCAGTGTCGAAGTACACCCTTGCGCCTGCTGTAATGGTGAGCTTCGTCACGGCGTCACGTTCTGCCGCGCAGACCGTGATGGGGCCGGTGGCCCGGAAAGGCAGGCCCTGGGCGGTCCAGGTCTGTGTCGTAGTCACTTCGCCGGCGCGCACGGCTATGTAGTCGCCGCCACCGTTGCCGGTACCGCTGTTGCCCGTAAGCGACCGGACGCGGTTTGGATGAACACTAATTGGATACAGGCCGTTGTTGTCGAACACGCAGTTTGTGACTACGGGCTCGGAAGCATCGTCCGCGTAGATCCCGTTCCTGGCGTTGTCGTAGAACACGCAGTTGGTTATCTCCGGGTTGGCCCTCGCGCAGTATATCGCGCCCGAATAGTCGTCGCAGGAGCCCTTTTCTATACGCGTGTAGCGGAACCTACAGCCGCCCTGCGTGTTGGATTCAGGCGCTAGATAGATGCCTCTCCACCCGCCTCGCATGCCGTTCGACGCGGTCAGCACCACTTCGTTGCCGGGCGCGCCTTCGCATCGCAGCACCCCGTAGTACGGCCCGTACCAGTTTCTGCCTACGCTGATCCCACAGCCGGCGTCGAATTGTATCACAGTGCCGGCTATGAGTGTCAGAACCGCCGTACTATCTCTGTCGGCTGCGCTCAATGTGAGCCAACCGCTCACGCGGTAGGGCAGCGCGTTGGGCCTCCATTCGCGAGACACCTGCAGATATCCCCCGCGAATCTGGATTACATCTCCCGAACCGCTGCCGGCGCCGGAGTTGCCCGACAATCGGTAAACGCTCTCGGGATGGACGCTTACGGGGTACGATGCGCAGCTATCGAATGTGCAGTCAGATATGGTGGGCTGAGCGGTATCGTTTGCCCAGACGCCTATTGTCGCGTGTTTCACCCAACAATGCTGAAGAACACTTCCTGAACTCGAGGCATTGTAAAACCGCAGGCCCACCCAATCTCCCGGGGCAGCCGATGGTGGCGAGTTCAGTTCGCCTGCCGACGCGAAAACGATCGTGGAACCGGAAACTCCTTGCGCGTCCAGCGTGCCGTAGACGTTCATCGCGGTGCCGGCGCTGAAGTAAACTTCTGTTCCCGGCTGCACCGTGAGTGTGACGCCGCTGTTGATTGTCACGTCCGAAATTGCCAGGTACGGCCCCCCGGCCCGGGTCCACACGGTATTGGATGATATGATGCCTCCTACGGTGGTGGCACAAGTGCCCGGCGCGCCGAGCGTAATTGCAAAAAGAATTGCCGGAAGCCCCGCGCTGGCAAAACGAGGCGTACGCATAGCTCCACTTCTCCCTCGCATCCAAGACGGGTCAGCAAACCGTTCTCTGCTTATGCCGATGCGCCCTGCTCATCACTGGATTATCCCGCACATATGACGACATCGTCAATCACTTCGCGACGAATGAAGCACAAAACAGGTAGAATTACGGGGCAATAAGCTCGCATGCGGTGTGCGCGTGGGGCAAGGTTCTTTCGCAGGCTACGAGCGTTGGTGTCCTCGGCGGTCCGCAGCCCAATAACTCGAGTTCGCTGTCCGCCGAAAACATGCGCAGGACATCCGGCCGCGGGACCCCCGGTGTCCTGATGCGGTTCCGAAAAAGGAGAGGGCAGAACTACCTGATTGCGTGCAGCTCGTGCACCCTTTGTCTGACAACAGACGTGAGCAGATGGGCTAGCGACATGTGAACGTCTTCCACCCATAGGATATTCGACGTCGGGACGTTGATATAGATGTCGGTGTATGGTTCGTCTTTGCCCTTGTTGGCTCCGCCGAGCGTGATTGTGGTCGCTCCGACCTCCTTCGCGAGCTTGTATGCGTTGATAATGTTAGCCGAGTTGCCGCTTCCGGTGATCCCGATTACCACGTCGCCGGGCTGTATCCAGTTTCGGAGCTGCTCAACAAAGGCGCTTTCATACCCCGCGTCGTTCGCCCAGCCTGTAAGCGTCGAAATGCTGTCGCAGAGACACATCGCCCTCAGCCGCTTGCCCTCGACGACCACCCTATCGCGTGCATCTGAGGATACCAGATGTTTTTGTAGATCGTTGACAACGTGCGCTGCGGTTGAGCCGTGTCCGCCGTTCCCCATCGTGAATACCGTTTTTCCCTCTTCATAGGCCCTGAGTATCTCCAGGGCCGCCCTTTCGATCTGGTCTAGCGGCAAGCGCGAGAAAACCTCCCTGAGGCCGTTGACATACTTGGCAATACTGTCCCTGAAGTCCGTGCTCACTTATATGCTCCTCCGAGTCGCGGCGCCGTCGGCGCACCCGACCATCTGTCGTTCGCCGAACAAACCCCTGACCGCAGCAACCAGCTTCTCAACGTTCGGAAGCATTGCGGCTTCAAGCTCGCGTGCGCATGGGATCGGCACATCCATCGCGGCAACACGCGCTATCGGCGCGTCGAGGTAGTCGAAGCAGTTCTCCACAACTCGAGCCGCCACTTCCGCGCCGACACCGATGTTCCTGTGGCCCTCCTCGAAGCAGACAAGCCGTCCGGTCTTCCTTACCGACCTGAAGATGGTCTGTTCATCCAGCGGTGAGATCGTCCGCAGGTCCACTACCTCGACGCTCAGACCGTCTTCCGTCTGGAGCAGCTCGGCCGCCTCGATTGCCTGAAGCGCGCACCGACCGTGGGCGGTTATTGTGACGTCGGTCCCTTCGCGCTTCACGTCGGCCTCGCCGATGGGTAGCAGGTACTCCTCCTCCGGGATAAGTCCCCTGGAGTTGTACAATGCGCCGTGCTCAATAAAGATGATTGGGTTGTCCTCACGTATCGCCGACTTCAACAGTCCCTTAGCGTCGTACGGCGTCGAAGGCAGGACGACCTTGAGCCCGGGAAAGTGCGCGAAGAGCATCTCGAAGCTCTGCGAGTGCTGAGCAGCATAGCTCTTTCCGGCAGCGCCTTGCGTGCGTATGACCAGCGGCACGGTCACCTGTCCGCCGAGCATATACCGGACCTTGGCTACCTGGTTCACGATCTGGTCGAAGCATACTGCCGTGAAGTCAACGAACATTATCTCTGCGATTGGGCGCAGGCCTGTCAAGGCCGCTCCGAGCGCTGCTCCGACAATGGCCGTCTCGGCAAGTGGAGTATCCATCACGCGCTTCGGGCCGAACTTCGCATACATGTCCCGCGATACGCGCATCGCCCCGCCGAAGAGGCCGACGTCCTCGCCCATCAGGAACACGCGGTCGTCGCGCTCCATTTCCTCGCACATAGCCTCGTTGATGGCTTGCCAGTAAAACACTTCCCTCATTGCAAATTACTCCGCAAACACATAGCGGCCTACTTCCCCAGGTCTGGTCGGCTTGCAGGAACGTGCCCAGGTAAGCAAGTCCTCGACTTGCTTGAGGACCTCCGCACGCATTGCTTCGAGCTGCTCCGGGGTCGTAAGCCCGGCCTCTAACATGCGCGCGGCCAGGCTGTCGATACAGTCTCGGCGACGCCATTCGGCCTCCTCCTCGCGCGTCCGGTAGGGCCGTGTGTCGGACTTGGCGTGCCCGTAGTAGCGATAGGTGTTGCACTCAAGCAGGCTCGGTCCACCACCGCTTCTGGCGCGTGCGATCAGCCTTCTCGCCTCGTCGCGAACGGCGTAGACGTCCATTCCGTCCACTGTGACGCTTTCCATGCAGTAAGCAGCGGCCTTATCCGCTACGCACTTGGCCCCGGATACGCAACTCGTCCTCGTGGAGAGCGCATACATGTTGTTCTCACATACGAACACAACCGGCAAACAGAACGCCGCCGCGAAGTTGAGACCCTCGTGGAACGCGCCGATATTTGTCGCACCGTCGCCGAAAAACGCTACTGCCACCTGGTCGGTGCCGCGATACTTGATCGAGAGTGCCGCCCCGACTGCTATCGGAATGCCCGCGCCTACGATGCCGTTGCAGCCGATGAACCCGAGGCTTACATCGGCCATGTGCATTGAGCCCCCTCTGCCGCGGCAGTATCCTTCCTCGCGTCCCAGAAGCTCCGCGAACATCCGGCCAATGTCGGCGCCCTTAGCTATACAGTGTCCGTGACCACGATGCGTCGAGGCGACGTAATCATCTTTTCGCAGCTCCGAACACACTCCTACCGCAACGGCTTCCTGTCCGACAGACACGTGGCACATGCCGACCAACTCGGCATCCGTGAAGAGTTTCAGTGCTCTTTCCTCGAACTCGCGAATCAGCATCATCTGCCGAAGGAACCGGAATGCCTCCTCGCGGTCCAGCCCGGAAGTTGTCCTGCTTTTTGTTGCTGTTGCCATGGTTACAGTCCGTACCTCTGTTCCAGAGCCGTGCTCAGGGCACTGAGATTATGCGCGTCTGCATATGCCTTAAGCTCGAGTGCGTGGTTGTCTGCGGGTTTGGTGAACACACCCTGCTGGTAGACCTGGATCGCTTGTTTCATCGCCTCCGCTCCCAGCGCAGGATCGTATTCCCCCGCCGCGTTCTTGATCCCGTTGATTGCTGATCCCGCCAGGAAAAGGTAGTTCTCGACGCCCGCACCAGCTGCTGCATCAAGCAGGTTGGGGATTATGTTTCCCTGGTCCAGTCCGCCGGCGCGAGCCATCATAACCGGCGGGTGTCCGCCCAGTGGCTTGCTGAGAACCTCCTCGCACTTCCGCCATTCGAGCCCAAACGGTCTCAGTAGACCCTTGCCCGTCGTGACTGGGGCCGTCTGGCGGAAGTCGCCGCCGTCGAGCCGCGCAAACATATCCAGCACTTCCCGGTAGATATGACGTGTTCGAACCGATATGCCTCCGTTGTGGGCGTACAACGCTGGGGGGTTGGACAAACGCTTCGTCATCTCCCGAACCATGCGGAATCCTCCGCCCAGGAAAAGTTCGCTGAGCATTATGCCGTTGGCCCCGGCGTCGATGCATGTTTCTACGTGCCGGCGCAAAATGTCGGGCGGAGAAGTAATATGGGGCGCGTATATGAGTCCTTTCCTGCCGCGGCCTGCGTCGGCTTCGCGAACAGCATCCAGCGCGCGCTGCAGCCTCTGGCGAAGCGGGGCGAAAGGCACATCGGGCAGGTAGTTCTCATCCTCCTTCACGAAAATGAACATCGGGTTGGAGGCGGCCTCGGCGACGATCGCGGCTTCTTCTTCCGGTGTCATGCCAGTGCACGGTTTGAGAATCGTTCCGAAGGCGATCTCGCTACCGAAGTTCGTGAGCTCTCTCACGCCCGGTGCCCCGTAAGCGGGTCCGGGAAAAAGACGGAGTGTCTCGTCGGACATCGCGATGTTGCACAGCTTGATGTCGACGTTTTCAGTCAAACCGAAGACACCCTCGCCCGCGGTGACATGGAGAATGTCGGTGGAATACAGGCTACCATCCTCGTGCCGCAGCATCTTGAGTGGAAATCCCACCCGAACCACTCCCAATCTACCGGATGAATCGAATTCGACCGCGTCGATCACCCGGCCCGTGCATTGGTCCAGAAGCGATCCGGGGACGGGCTTTCGCACCCCGCTTGTCATGTGATAACTGATCTCTTGACCAACTTGCACGGGCGTGAGCGTTGCCGCATAGACCCAGTAGGTTGCGACGATCTGATCGGACAGATCCGGTAACGGCAGCTCGGCTAGAGTATCGTAAACTGCCGACCTGATTATCTCTTCACGAGCGTCCAGGTCGAGCTTCATCGAATCGAGACTATCGGAACTGAGCAAGCGCATATTCTCACCGTCGAAACTTGCATAGGCCGGGCTGTGATCGCCTCGTACCCGGCGTGTTCCAAAACGTCCGGGCATGGGCAACCTTAAGGTCGATGCCATAGAACTGGCCTATCGCAACGGCCTGATGTCGGTGCGTCAGGTTGCGCGGCAATCCCGGCAAAAACGACTTCGCACGCCGGGTTCGCGATCCAATCTCACGTATTCGCCACCAGCCAGTCCAGGAGAGCATCGGCCTCGGATTGCGTGCGCGCCGTCACGTCGTAGAAGACCTTCTCCGGCCGCAGCTCTTTATGCAGCAGTTTCATCTCGTCCGGCGTGACGGGTGCGTGCAGCGACTTACCTGCGTTCTGTATCTTTTTCAGCAGGTCTAGCCATTCAACGAAGGGCCTAGCACTGGCTCCCGGCACCCACTGCACCGCGTCGATTGCTTCTATCGCTAGAATGTCATCAAGATGGACCAGCGCATCCGGGCCGTCCAGGTGAAAGCAGCAGTGGTCCAGGAACGCCGCCTCCTCTTCGAGCGCCGGCATCACGAACCTGCGCGCGTCCTCGGGAGAAATCATGCACATAAAATCGCACTCGATTGCAGCGAACTTCTGCTCGCAGTACATAGGAAGCCAGGTCGTGCAGCCGGTTTCGTCCTCGCCGGATGCTTCGTAGAGGGCGCCAAAGATCACAGGATACGTTGAACGGACCACCCTCAACGCGGCCTCCACGTCATCAGGACAATCGATCAGATCCGTGCACAGGTTCTGAGGCCCGCGCAGGGCGGCCAGGCAGTCCATATTTGAATGCAGGTCCCACATACCGACAATGAACTTACCGGAGGCGAACTGTCTTGCCCGAGTGGTGAAACTCAGCGCGTTCTCCCACCAGTATCCGTGCGGCCTGCTCAGCGTATCGATAGCTTCTTTCCAGTCCTGAACAAAGGGAATTGCCCAACTCGTGCCGTCGACCTCCGAAAACCCGCCTAGGTCGGCCCCTAGGAAAGCCGCATAAGCGTCCGGGCCGAAGTTGGGCATGAAAAACGGGATCGCTTCGCCTGCGAAATAGATCGTTGACAGGTATCGGTCCTGTGCCTGGAGCACCTGGTCCAGATCGTAGCCCGGATGCTGCAGCGAAGGCGGCGGGGACACGGGCTGCGCGCCGTCCCTTGGCGCAATTATCCGCGCGCACGGACGGTCGATGATCTCTCCCGCCCAGAATGCTCGCCAACGCCGACGAGCTTCATCTAAGTCTGGCTTGTATAGAAGTGACAACACCCTCTACCTCCACGTGTTTGTTCAGCATCCTAGGCGCAAATGCGCCGGATCCCGTCATCCTGAACTTGATTCAAGGTCAATCCCTTCCGCGCCTGGATGCTGAAAAAGGTTCAGCACGCGGTGATTTGCGCGGGACTGAACTGTCCTACCTCGATGTGTGATCTCTGACTTGCCGATCCGCCGTTTCCGGCAGGGTGACAATTCCGGCGTCACCTGCAGGTCCTTCGCCGCGCTATGCGTGATTCCCTGCGGAAGACGGCCCCTCTGCCGCTGAGTGGTTCAAATCTGTAGACTGATGAAAGGACCTCCCGATGCGGGACGCATTACTCTCGCTACATACCCAATATAGCAGCTCACAGGCATTCGCGTCAATGGGTGTTATTGCGCAATGCCTTGGCGGAGGTGCTCCATCTTGGCAATTATGTGCGTCCTGCTGCGCATGACGAACGGTCAGGGGAGATCGAAAAAGCCCCGCCGGTAGTCGAGATCAGCGGCGATAGTGAAAAGTGACCGATCACAACACGCGCCGACGACGGCGCTGTTTGCGATACGGCGTTTGCTGTTACTCCGCCTCGAAACCAGCGTCGGCACTACCGCGGATGATGTTGCACATAGTGCGAGGTTTGGCGGAGCGGGTGGGATTCGAACCCACGAGCGAGTTACCCCGCTACAGCATTTCCAGTGCTGCTCCTTCGGCCAACTCGGACACCGCTCCGGGATAAGCTAATGATAGCATGCCGCTCGGAACTCAGTCAATCCGGTCGCGGGTATCTGTCAGTTTGGCCCAGCAGGCACAGACGCCCCGGACCTCGTCATCCTGAACTCAATTCAGGACCCATCCCTCCCGCACGTGGATGCTGAAACAAGTTCAGCACGCGACGCGAAGTTAGCGTTTTCGGCTGTTCTCCGCTACTCGGCCAGGCTGAGCAATCGCGGAAGACGCACCTATCGTAACGCCTTGCGGGGGCCGAGAGGGTTCAGACGCAGGCAGCCGCCGTTCTGGGCGAAGCGATGAATCGTGGACTCCGGTCGAGGTCGTTCGCTGCATTCAGCAAGGCATTCGCCGCGCACACGATGGACGTCCGCTGCCATCGAGGTGACATTTCCTCGGGATCAAGTCCGCTCGGCATCAAGTCTTGGCGGACACGAATTAGCTGGGAACCTGCTTGTCCCCATGAGTGAAGGCGCACTGGTCGTCAGGAGCCCCCGACGGGGCACGGCCGCGTCACGCGCCTCGACGCGACCTTCGCCCTACGCTCCACTTGAGCGCGGGAGGCGTGATGAGCGTGGTTACCATGACCATGATCACGATGACCGAAAACGTGGATGGCGCAATGACCGGGTGTCCGTTTATGCGAAGATGGCTTCCGATGGACGCAAAGATCAAGCCGACCTCACCCCGCGGCACCATCCCGATCCCAACGGACAACCTGTCAAGTCCTTTCTGCAGCACCCCAAGTCCGCAGGCCTGTTTGCCCAGGATCGCGGCTGCCGTGAGCGCCGCCGCCATCCCGAGGACTTCGACGTGCGCAAGCGTCCGCAGATCGACCCGCGCACCCATCACCACGAAAAACACGGGCACAAGAAACGCCGTGAGAGGCCTCACCAACTCCTCTACGGAATGTTCGCCGCGCTCTCGAAAGCTGCGCCAATGAACCTCGTCCAGGATGATCCCTGCAGCGAACGCTCCCACGATCGGCGCCAGGCCAATTCGAGCCGCTATGTAGGCCAGGCTGAAGCAGATTGCCAAGGCCGTCGTCAGCAGCAAATCCGAGGCTTTGAGCCGGGAGGCGAAGCGGAATACCCTGGGAGCCACCCATCGTCCGACTGCCAGCGCTCCAACTAGAAACACCGTAGCCTTCAGCACAATCAGCACGACCGACGCCGCCGATACGCTACCGCCATGCTGAGCCGCCCCAATCACGCCGCTAACAACGGCAAGAACGATCAGGCCCTGCACGTCGTCGATCACGGCGGCGCCTAGGATAATCCGCGCCTCCGTCGTCTGCAGCCACCCCAGGTCCATCAGCACGCGGGCCGTGATCCCCACGCTTGTCGCGCACAGCGTCGCCCCAACGAACGCGTGCACGTATACGGTCTCGTGAGGGAGGAATATTGAAGATATGCCCCATCCCAGCAGGAACGGAAAAACAACCCCTATCGTGGCTACGGCAAGGGAGGATGCACCCACTTTCATCATTTTGCCCAGGTCGGACTCCAGGCCCACCTGAAACAAGAGCAGCGTAACGCCGATCTGGGACAGTATGGCTACGCTGGGATCCATCTTTATGAAATCGAACGCGCGGACGCCCAGGATGTCAACATTGCCTATCAGCATGCCGAAGACCAGCTCGCCCAGTACCGCCGGCTGACCGATCCGAACGAACAGATCTCCCCCTAGCTTCGCCGCGGTCAGCACGATAACGAGCGCGATGAGCACAGCCGCGATTTCATGTCCTTCACTATGCGCGCCTGCGGCGAATGCCGCACGCTGCACAAGCATAATCAGCACGGCAACGGCGGCCGCCGTCCACTGCAGCTTACCCATGTTCTTTCTAACTCCAGATGAGCTTTCTATCTCGAGGCTATTGCCCTAGAACGCAACCCCGGCGTTTTCGGCGATTCGAAGCTCCTCTGCTAGACGGGGGAATCGCCGAAAACGCGCCTATCACAACAGCCTGTTTCCATCTCCCATGCCTGCGGTCCTTCGCCGCTTGGCAACTACGAGTCGATTTGCGCGGCGCGTAATAGCAGCGATGCACGCTAAAAAACGCTCGGCCATCAGCCGACAAATAGGTTGGGCGTACCGGGCTGCTGCCGGTTCGAGCATACCGGAGAGGACGACCAACTACGATCACCGGAAGTAGGTTGTTGCGACAAAACGCGGAGTCGCAACAGCCTGGAACCCGCGTGACGGAGCCGGTGGCAATCCTGTATAATGAACCCAGCTCAACACGTTCGATACCGTCGGAGGGTAATTAGCCCGTTTCTTCTGTTGAGACTCCCGGGCAACGAGGCGCGGCAATGCGTCCCGCGCGCTCGCCCGACCTCGGCTGACTGGCCGCCGATTTTGCATGGAGGCAATGAATGCGAAGAAGGTTTGGAAGAGACATCGTCGAGCGGTGGTATAAGAACCCGATCATAACCCTCGAGAATGTCCCTTTCCCGTGCAACACGGTGTTCAATGCAGGCGCGACCAAATTCGGCGACGAGTATATCCTGCTGATGCGCGTGGAGGACCTTGCCGGTAGATCGGTTCTTGCGCTCGGCAGGAGTGACGACGGGTACCACTTCAGCGTTGACCCAGAGCCTGCACTGGAGCCCGCGAAAGAGGAGCCGTTCCGATCATATGAACGACGCGGCGTCGAAGATCCCCGTATCACCAAGCTTGAGGATGCCTACTACATAATGTACACGGCTTATTCTCGATACGGCGCGCGGCTTGCCCTGGCAAGGACCACCGATTTCAAGAGCTTCGAGCGCATAGGGTTGATTTCGGAGCCCGAGAACAAGGACGGCTGTCTGTTTCCAAGGAAAATCCGCGGCAGATACTGCCGGCTTGACCGGCCGTTCGGCGGTGGCACGGGCAACATCTGGGTGTCATACTCGGACGACCTCATACACTGGGGCAACTCCGAGGTCGTAATGACCACACGCCCCGGGTTCTGGGACAGCGACCGCATCGGCGCCAGCCCCCCACCGATTGAGACCGAGCACGGTTGGCTAGAGATATATCACGGCGTAAAAAGTACATCGGCGGGTCCACTCTACCGCATGGGCGCCGTCTTGCTTGATCTCGACAACCCTGCCAAGGTGATCTGTCGCAGCTCCGTGCCCATACTTACGCCCAGGGAGTACTACGAGCGGGTTGGGGACGTGGGCAATATAGTCTTCTCCTGCGGGGCGATCCTTGAAGACGGCGGGCGGCTCAGGATTTACTATGGCGCGGCCGATACCTGCATATGCCTGGGGTTCGCGAACGTCGACGAGCTCATCGACCGCTGCCGCTACGGACCGGACGGCGACGAACTCGAGTAGCTGCCGGGGTTCGCTCCCCTGATTATGTCATCCTGAGCGCAGAGAACGACCTCTCCCGTGTGTCGGTGACTTATTGGCGAAATACATCAGGAAGGCGGCGGTTCACCGCCGCCTTCCGCACCTGGCCTCGAGGTAGCAGGATCATTCCGCTCGGACGGGCCGGAGTATCTTGCCCCGGCCCGCGGTTCTTGTGCTTCGGGAAATCACCGCCCTGCAGCCCTGCCATCTTGGCGCCCACAATCGTTCCTACGGCACAGAACTCCCTCTCCCTGGCCGGGAGAGGGCAGTGCGCAGCGCCGGCCTGGCGCCTCAAATGCCGATCGACTCGGTCTTTCCGGAATCGACCGACCGCTGAGCGGCATCGAGGATTGCGGTTACCTCCAACGCATCTTCGGGCGCGACGGGCGGTGGGCTGCCGGCGAAGAACTTGACGATCTCGGCGAGCTGGTCGGTATAAAGGCGCGACGTATCGGCTGTGAACGAGACGGCTTCTTTCCCTCGCAGGGATCCGCCGTAGTGCCACGAGCCACTGCAAAGCTCTACTACGCCTCGCCGGGCGTCTTCGTAACGCACGACGATCACGGCCCCGGTCTCATCGGCTATCGCCCTGACGGTTTTCGCTCCTCTACCCAGCGCCCTTTGCATCATCTCGACCGCGTGAACCCCATACCAGACAATCGAACTGCCGGCGGCCGCTTTTCCGAGCGCGCCGAAAGCGCTCACGAGAGTCGGTGTGGGAACCCTCGAACACGCATCGACGAGCTGCGGGACGAAGCGAAGCGATGATGACGACCAGAACCGCGTCTTGTTCTCGGCAGCGTGGTCGAGGATCGCTTTTGCGTTGGCGGTAGTGTCGGCGAGGGGTTTATCGATGAAGATCGGCTTGCCGAGCCCCGCGATTCTCTTGAAGTATTCCACGTGAAGCGAGGGGTCGTTGATGCACAGTATGATGGCGTCGCAGCCGCC
Organism: Armatimonadota bacterium; assembly: GCA_049969195.1. Taxonomy (GTDB): domain Bacteria; phylum Armatimonadota; class UBA5829; order UBA5829; family UBA5829; genus CALJES01. Next base: position 2,991 of record JBMFPI010000035.1, on the reverse strand, counting down.
GACCGTTTCGGCGAGGTCTGTAGAAACCCTGACTCCCCATTCCTCCAACTGCTTCTGGCGTGCGTCCAGACCGGCTTTGTCCTGAAACGGCGTCTCGAACCGCATAACCTTGACGACGGTCGCCCCCGCTACCTTCTCGGACTCTGGGCAATCCGGGGCCATCAGCCTGCGGGTGAACTCGACCGTATGGCTCGAGTCCAACCCGATGATAGACACTTTCACGATCAAACCTCCGTCGCAAATACGCGGCTTGTTCTCGCATGCGCGGTCGCTGCCCCAAAGGATTAGTGATGGCCCGCTTCAGTGATGTGCGGCGCGAACCCTTGCGCATGAGCGCCGGCCACGATCCTACCCCTCGAATGCTACACGCGCCCGGGCAAGCTGGTCGATAGCATCCAGGTGCTTTTGGCGGTATTCCGCCAGCGTCGGATGCCAGACCGTCTGCAGAAAGCCTGCGAGCCGCTCCCTCGCTATGTGCTTCCGGGCGAACTCAGTCGTCCCGCCGAAGTTGGTGTCGCACGACCAGTTGCTCCCGGTGGGAACCTGATCGAAGCCGTGTGCGTCCAGATCGAGATATGCCTTGACGTACTCTTTTGCCGGGTCGAACTCGCAGCCGTAGTGCCAGTTGCTCTGCAAGACTGATTTCGGCATCCTTTCAAAGAAGTCGTGCGGGTGATGCCATACGTAGTCCGACCAAATCCACGCACGCACATCTTTCCTCTCAACTTCCCGCACTAAAAACATCAAATCGTGCCACCACAGGTCGTACTGGCGCATTACGGCGTAGGCATGATGGCGCTGGTGCTCGGCGGTTTCCTCGTCCATGCCCAGATGGAACAGAGGCGGGCCATCGAATATCTCGATCACCTCGCCGATAAGATCCCGGCAGACTTCGTAATACGTTGACGTCGAGACCATGCGCGAATACGGCCCCAGCCAGGCGTCGTGGGTCGCCGAAAAATTGAGTTTAGGAATTGGTTCGATTCCCATCGATCTCAGGCGCTCCACCTCGGCCTGCAGCTTTTCGACACTCCACGACCCATCGACGGCGATCTCCGGATGCGATGCGTACCGAACTCCCTCGCCCAGATCGATAACCAGCGTGTTGACCCCAGCAGCCGACATTGCCGGCAGCAGCTCATCCCATAGTTCCTCGTCAAATCGCAGATAGGATTTGGCGCTCAGATCCGGCTTATCCAGCTCCGGCGCCTCCCTGTCTAGCCACATGTTGTATCCGAGATGGATCAGGTATCCCCAGATCATCCTTGCTCTCCGTTTCAGCCATCATTCCGACGCGTCTCATTTTCTACCGCGACGACCTCGATACAAAGCCGAACCAGACGCATGTGAACCCCTCACCCCTGCCCTCTCCCGCAAGGGGAGGGGAAGTTCTACGTCGGGTTGTTATGATAGGCGCGTTTTCGGCGATTCTCCTGCCTAGCTACGGAGCGTCAAATCGCCGAAGACGCCGGGTTTGCGTTCTGTCGCGGTGACCTCTCATATGGATCGCCACACTTGCTTGAGAGCCAGAGCCGCTGGCTTGGGGTTGCCGTCGAAGTCGACGATCGCGGTGTTGGCAGTGCACGGGAAACAATCGTGTCCCATCCAGATGAGCGAACCACCGCAGCGCGGGAACCTGGATTTTAACGCCCGGACTGCGATCGACAGTGCCCGGGCCTGCCGTTCCTGGCTCCAATCGACGTATTCTTCCAGCGTCTCCGGCTCGCGTCCCATCTCACGTACAAACTCGTCCCACTCTATCCACCAGGTCGAGGTTCGCCGCCACAAGGGGTTCGTCGCGTTGGCCGGCATGGGGTCGAGCTCCCCGGCAGAGCGGCGGATTATCTCGGCCGAGCTTGCGCCCGGGTGCCCCATCTCGGAGCAGAACAGCGCGTCGATCCGAGTCCAGTAATCGGTCCAGTTGCTGTCCAGATCGCCGTCAGCCCTCCACGGGCCGTGCACATCCCAGTGCAGGCCCTTGCCGAAGTTCTCTCGACTGGCCTGGGAGGCTGGTCCGCTGGGCGACGTGACAACGAACCTCCGGGACGGGTCATATTCGGCACAAACTTCGGACAACCTCCTAACCATCGGACACGATAGGTCGACCGGCCTGGTATGGCGAGTCTTGTGGCCTTCGGGCAGGACTTCAAGCTCGTTGCCGCCCGACCAGAGTATGAGCGAGGGATGATGCGCCCGACGCTCGATGTAGCTCTGCGCGATGGCGGCCATTTCCGCGATCGACTTCTCGTCTTCAGGCGGCCAGTTGTCCACCCCGGACGATGAGAGCGGAAACTCCTGCCAGACCATAAGCCCGAGCTCGTCGCACAGGTCATAGAAGCACTCGCGCTCCAGGAATGCGCCGCCCCAGACTCGCAGGGTGTTGGCTCCTACGTCGCGGTAGAGTTCGAGGCGCTTCCGGTAGTCTTGCTCGGTGACGTCGGCCCAGTTCGGCAGGATCGGTGTCCAATTCACACCCTGCTGAAATACGGGTTTGCCGTTTACTACGCAGATCCACGGGTCCGCACCCTCCGGTGCGCCCTCGCACTGCGCCCACTCGACGCTGCGAAAACCGACGCGGCGGGTGTGGGAGTCAATCTCGCTGCCCGATTCATCCACAAGTGAGCACCGGAGCGCGTAAAGTGGTTGATTGCCCTCCAAGTTCGGCCACCACAGATCGACGTCCAGATCGAGCCAGTCGATCCCGGCTGAGTTGAACTGCTGAGCGGAAACCGACTCCTCGCGTACCACTCGCCCGTCGCGAGAGAGCGTAAGCCTGACTCTCAGGTCGCCGTCCCCGGCGACCTTTCCGGTCGCTTTGAGGTTGTTTGCGCCTGCCGTTACCCGGAACGATGCTATTTCCCGACCGTCGGTGACTTCAAGGAAGATCGGCGCTGAGACCCCTGTTTGTACCAGCCGCACAACCCAGTCCCAGGTGTAGTTGAACCTTGGTTTCAACTCCTTCATCCGCGAGGTGTACCCGAACTGACCGAG
>JBMFPI010000034.1:0-15669 GCA_049969195.1 Armatimonadota bacterium | reverse complement strand
CCCATCCTACACTGCCGCTCGACCAAGTCGCGCCATCGTAGCTTCTGTCAAGGTGGGGGCGGTTTGACGCTTACGTTTGCGCAGCATAGAACTTCCTCTCCCTCGACGGGAGAGGGCCGGGGTGTGTTATACCGGTGCAGGGTACACACGGCATATCCTAGGCACAGCGCGCCGGGCAATTGTCTGCTCTGCCGGGAGCGGGCAGCACGCCCGCGACACCTGACTCCGGGGCCGCATGCCCCTGACGATCAAGACGCCCCCAACATGGAATTCGGGCTGTGCCGGTTTGGTGCCGCTTTTCACGCAGCCGCCGGCGCGCACTCGGCGCAGTTGAGAGTATGATGCCGCGGGGCGGGGAGATTCCCTCCCCGCCCCGCGGAGTCGCCCGGTTTAGTGCTTGCCTGCGCGTTGAGCCGACTTCTCAGAACTCTCTTGAAACGCCGATGCTCACGAACCGACCCGGCACCCACGAGTCGGTAACCCTCTCTCCGGAGTCCCATCGATATTGCAGCGTCTGCCGGTTGTCGAACAGGTTGTAGATGTTGAGGCTGAGCTTGCTTCCGACCGTAGACCAGCTCTCCGGAAGGTCGACGGACAACCCATAGTTGAGAACGAACCACGGTCTGGCCCGGAGGGCCACAGTCGGGTCCCCGCGGTCGAATCGCCCGCTGCCGTAGTCGGCCCGCAGTGTATGGGAGCACCGGCCTCTCGTGAAGCTGGTCACAAGCGAGAGGGTATGCGTCTGGTCCCAGGGGGTGTAATACATCTCGTCGACGTATCCCAGGTCCGCACGGTTTGCTTTGCTTTTCTGGTAGGTGTACGAAAGCCAGCCCTGCCAGTTGTCGGACATCTTCTTTCGGAGAAGAATCTCAAGACCGTTGGACTCGCCCCTGCCCAGGTTTGTGTAGGTCGAAACATAAGTATTCGGGTCGACGTAGGTTTCACCCAGGTTCTCGTATTTCGCCTTGAACGGGGTGATCCGAAGTGCCGTTGTGTCGGAGAGCTGCTTCTCAAAGGACAGCTCAAAGTTGGTGCTGGTTTCCGGCGCGGTTGCGCCGAGGCCGGGCATTATGGCCTCCCAGGGAGCGCCAAACGGTGCCGCGTCCGGGTCTATGTAGGTCTTCTGGACCGACGAGGCCGGCACGAACTTGGTATATTTGCCCCAGCTCACTTTCCAGACGGTCGTGTCGTCTGCGGCGTAGGAAAGGCCGAGTCTCGGAGTCGTGCGGCTTTCAGTGACGTCCGGTATGGGTGCGCCCGTATAACCTGCGCCGGGCACGTATTCGTTACCCGTTCGATCATAAGTTATGCTCTCGCGGCGAAGCCCAGCATCCAGGGTTAATCTGTCCGTAAGTTTCACCTGATCCTGAATATACAGATCCGTCTGCCAGGTGTTCACATCCGCACGATAGAACGGGAACCCCGGGTATATGTAGTAGTTATTATCCGACGAGGTCATAGAGCCGCCGATCTTCAGCAGGTGCCTGGGAGTTACCTGGCCAGTGTAGTTGAGCTGCAGACCAGTTCGTGTCGACGCGATTTCCGCATATACGCCATACTTGCCGACCAGGTTCTGCTCGATGTCGGTGGTCAGGCGATACGGCCGGATCGTGATGAAGGAGCTCGGGCTGAAGTTGTGGCTCCAGGTCACCGTAGCGACAGTGTACTTCTGACGCATAAAATCGAGTTCGTGCGGGGTGGGAGCGCCGTTATCGCCCGTGTCGTGGTACGAGTCCGGATGCCCCAGCAAGGAGCCCGACATCGCGAGCACGGTGACGGTGTTGTCTCTGGACGGCCAGACGAGTTTCGTGACCGCGTCGTAGTATTCCTGCTGTGTGAGGACCGGCCCGTCAAGATCGGTTTTCTGGGCGGCTGCGGCGACGTAGTAGTTAAACGCGTCGGCCGTCCCCCCACCGAACTCGACCTGTCCGTCGCGGTATGACTCGGTTCCGCCCTCCAGGTTCATCCTGAGTCCGGATACGTCTGCGCCGGTCTTCTTAACCTCGTTCAGCACGCCGGATATCGCGTTGCCGTATTCGGCGGAGAATCCGCCTGTGTAGGCCTGGAACTTGCTGACCCCGGTCGTGTACAGGTTGGTTCCGAACATACCGGTGTTCGGGTCGGTGATCGGTATGCCCTCGAGATACCAGCCGGTCTGATCGGCCTTCCCTCCTCTCACGTGAATCTGCCCGCTCCCGTCTGGCTCGACAGTTACCCCGGGCAGTGCGCTCAGAACCCCGGTCGCGCTGCGAATGGTGGTCGGGTCGAGGCGTGTCAGGGGCTCCTGCTGGGCGGTGATCAGGTTGAGCGTGTGGGGCACATCCGGCGTCACCATCGGCCTGGGCCTGGTAACGACCATCTCTTCCTCCTGGGTCACCTCTTCCTGAAGATCAAGCTCAACGGAGGCCTTCTGATCCATCGTCACCTGCACGCCGCCCACTATTGTAGTTGCGAAGCCGACCATCTCGGCGCGTATTTCATAGTCGCCGGGGGGCACGTTGGTGATCGTAAATCGTCCCTGGCCGTCGGTAACCGTCGACAGGTTGGTCCCTTCGATGATGACGTTGGCGCCCGAGAGCGGGGCCCCGCCTTTCGCGCTTCTCACCGTGCCGGTTACGATTCCGGTTGTGCCCGCGCCTATCCATAGCGGCGTTGCGACCAGCACCATTGTGCAGATAAGAGCTGTTGCCTTCCACGCAACTCGCATTGAAATAACCCCTCCCGCGTCACTCTCGCCCGACGCGCGCAAGCGCACGTCCGGGTCTTCATAGATTATCGGCAAGAACCGGCAATATTATCAGGTTATGCGTCGCCGCGTGTACGGCACAAAGAGCATGACAATCGAAGATGGGCTGCGGTTCCAGCTTCCGACAAGGGCAAACCACGGGAAACCGTGGGACGCAAAGCCGTTGGGACTAACCCCCCGACACTTCAGGGGGAACGTTTGCCAGGCTGCCGAAGCGAGCCGGCTTTCATCGTCCGCGATCAACATCAACGGGCTGCAGGTGAGCGGACGTGATTGCTCGGTTTGTTCCGACAGCCTGGCATTCGTTGTAAGTGAGGTGTAGTAAAAATGCTGAGCCTGTATGATCCTGAAGTCAGAACGGAACCGATACAGGTTGGCGCACACAAACCGTCTGAGCCGGCCCGGTGTCAGCCGACTCGCCTGACGCATACCACGGCGTGCCAGGTCCTGTTCCTGATGGAGAGCTTTGACAACCCGGACTGCCGGATAGGCACAGCCGCCTGAGGATCCGGCCCTGGTATCCGTCAACTTCCATCCGATTCAGGGTTTTCGGGCTCGGAGGCCGGGTCTGCTGATCCGAGTTGGGGATCCGTTTGATGTGGGCGAGTCTGTCGGCGTGATTTTTACCCGGACCACCGGGGGACGGAAAGGGCGGCATGATGCGACTCACTGCCTATCACAAAAAGCTTCTGCTTGGGACTGCTCTTGCTTGCGTGCTGTTAGGCGGGATATTGCGGGCAACCGGTGCCGAACGGCCACTGGAGCTCGCGCTAACCCTGCCGTGTGTTCTCCTGGGGTTTGCCGTGTATCTGAGCACGCCTGCTACGGATGCAGAGGTGCGAATGACTCCGCGCATGTCCCCAGCGAAAACGCGCAGGCTCGCGCGTATCTACCGCGATACCGCCCAGGCTCTGGCGTCTGCGATCGCGGCCAAGGATACGTATGAGCAGCGCCATGTGCACAGGGTACAGGCCATCTGCGAGCTCGTTGCCCACAAGATGGGCCTTTCGTCGGACGAGATAGAGGGCATCGCTGTCGCCGCGCTGCTGCACGATGTAGGCAAGCTGGGCGTTCCGGAACATATTCTTCTCAAGCCTGGACCGCTCGATGCTGATGAGTTCGCGAAGATGGCGAACCACGCGGCCATCGGCGCTCAGATTCTCGAAAACGTGGACTACCCCTGGAACGTGGCGGAGATGGTCCGTCACCACCACGAGAAATACGACGGCACCGGTTACCCGGACCGCCTGGCTGGTGAGCAAATCCCGCTTGGCGCCCGGATCATCGCGGTTGCCGAAGTCTACGACGCGCTTGTCTCCGACCGCTGTTACAGGAGAGGATGGACTCACAAGGAAGCCGTCGAGCACATAGAAAAGCTTTCCTGCGCACATTTCGACCCTCGCGTTGTGAACGCGTTCAAGCGCGTGGAAGCTGACCTCCAGGCCGTGCTTGGTGCCGGCGAGCCTGCCGAGAACAGCGCCTGTCGGGAACCCGCTCGCTCCGACGACCGCGCAGCAGCAGAGGCGATAGCTCAGGCGAACAGGGAGCTGTTGTCGCTTCTTGAGATCGCCGAGACGCTGTCCAGCACACTCGAACTTGATGAGGTTCTAGCCCTGCTGGCCCACCGCACGCGGCGTCTGACTGAGGCGGCTACGTGCGTGGTCTTTCTGGTGGACCCTTCGAACCCGCGCGAGCTCGTGGCCCGGGCTGCGGTAGGTCGGCACCAGGAAGCAATGACCGGCGCGCGCGTCCGAATCGGCAAGGGGGTAACCGGCAAGGCGGCGTCTCGACTACGGCCCCATCTGGGCAGCTATGATCCAAACGACATTGCTTTCGCCTCGCCGACGCGCCGCGGACTCGATATCAGAAGCTGCCTGGTAGCGCCGATGGTCGCCTCCGGCCAGATGCTCGGCACGATCAACCTGTATGATGAAAGCCCGCGTGCTTTCTCGAACGACGATCTGCGCACACTCGCCGCGATTGCCGGCAGGGCGGCTCTGGCCATCCAGAACGCGGTCGCTTTCGAGAGAGTGCGCGACTCGGCTATGAAAGACGCGCTGACCGGACTCTACAACTCCAGATACCTGTGCAGCTACCTGGAGCATGAGATCAGCAGGGCCGCAAGACACGGCGATCACCTATCTGTGCTCGGACTCGACCTGGACAATTTCAAGGCTGTGAACGACTCATTTGGACACGCGCGCGGCGACGAGGTGTTGAGAGACGTAGCCGCTCTCTTCCTGCGGCAAGTTCGCGACTACGACGTGGTAGCCAGAAACGGCGGCGACGAGTTCGTGATCGTGCTGCCCGGCACTACCGTCGAAGAGGCTATACAGACGGCGCAACGCATACAGAACGAGGTGGCCTCGTACGCCCACAGGAAACTGCCGAAGAGCCCACACCCTCTCGGCGTCAGCATCGGCGTCGCCGCCTATCCGGAGAACGGTCAGAATGTGGCCTCGCTTCTCCGGCACGCCGACGCCGAGATGTACCGGGACAAGCGCTCCAGACAGCAGGTTCCTGCCGCTGCGTAGAAGTCGTCGGCCGATTTGCGTCTCGCTTTTGAGCAAAAAGCTCTCACGACTTGCCGGGGTTTGTGGTAAAACAGATAGTGCGGGAGCTCATGACGGCGTTGGTGATTCGAGCAACGGTTCGGTAATTATGCCTCCCGCGGCCAGGCCATTCGGTTTGGCTACCTGAGTTGACTGCATCTAGCTAGTGCTCCTTAGCTAGCTTCGCAGAGGCTCGCAGGGGCGAAGTATTCGGATTGCGCAAGCTCGCCTAAACTGCCGTCCGAATTCTTCGCCCCTGCGGCCGTCTTCAGCCGGACAGGCGAACAGGTATTGCTGCGTCGCTATTCGGCTATCCTCTGATGGTAAGGGTCAGCTCGGCTTCCGGGGATTGGGTCGTCAAGGGGACCGCCAGCACGATGCGGCCCGCTTCGATTTCCGCACGGCCGTCCTTCTTGTACGGGTCGTGAGGCAGAACAGGCCAGATAACGCGAGCGCCCTGGGGGACGGTGAACCGCCATCCGGAGTGCTCAATCCACCCTCCTGTCTCGCATGCGCTGAGCTCGAACGGCGTGTTGTCGAGAGGAGCGGGTTTCGTATGCGCGGTTGCGAAAGGCCGGCCGATGTACGGTATCAAGGTCAAATGTGCCTCAACGGGCAGACCCGAGCGTGCACTCGCGCGCAGGATGATCCTGAGCGTACGGTCGTCGACAGGCTCTACCACAACCGAGCACCGCTCCTTGCCGTATGTCAGGCCGATGCCCACGGGTTCGTCCTGCTTCAGACCTGCGGAGTCCGGCACATGATACAACTCTCCCTCGGGGGTGAACTTCGGGTTTTCGTCGCCCGGCCTGTGCGCCAGTAGCGAAGTGTCGCCGACGGTGAACGTGCTCCATAGTGGCTGGAGCTTAGTGTTCCCGCCGCCGATGATCAGCCCGCAAGAGTCGTGAAAAATGCTCACGAAGTTCTGCCTGTCCTGAATCCAGCGGTTGGCATAGACCGGGCAGTGATAGGCTGAAATGCATATGAACCACGGTCCCTTGCGGCGCACGAGCGCTCTGCCGTCTGGCGTGACATCGAGCCGGTCGCGCTGCTCAGCGGACGTCGGAGTGACCGGGCCCTCACGACCGTACAGCAGAAAACTGGCGGCATCATCCGCGCCCATTACTTTGCCGGCCTCGCTCAACAGCTCGAGCTGCCTGGCGATGTGTCCTCGTCCCTGAGCCGTGCAGGTGAAGCCGATATTGCCGAGCTGAACTCCGCTGTGATACGGGTTGCGCTCGTCCACCGTCTCGACCAGGGCCCCGTCTGGGTAAGTGAACATAGAGTGAAAAAGGGCCGACCGTTCCAACGCAGGCAGCACGGATTCATCGCCGCTCATGGCGTAATAGTGCCCGAGAGCATCGATATAGACCAGGTTGTATCGCACTACCGGTCCGTGGTGTTCCGACCAGAAACCTCCAACGTCCTGTTCGGCTACTACCCGGGACACGAATTGCTTCGCCTGCTCGCACCACTCAGGCTTCCCCAGAGCCTTTCCAGCGCAGTAAAGTCCCATGGCGTGGTGGCAGGGGATGTTGTGCACGCGCTTGAGGTCCTTGGCGGCTATGTTCGAGTAGCCCAGCGTCAGGGCCTTCTCCCATCGGTCGCGGTCCTCCGGAGGCATCGCATCGCGGATCAGGCTGAACGCTCGAACCCAACGACTGTATGTCCACGGCATGCGTATCATACCCCACGTGGAGTTGTCTTTCTTGCGGAAGACCCACGCTCCCTCTGCATCCGCGTCAGCGATCAGAGCATCTCCTCCGGCGATGATTGCCTTAAGCACGGCCGGGTCGTGGTAGTACGGATTCTCTTCCGATTCGAAAGCCCACGCCGCCGCCAGCGGATAGATCACGTTTTGGTCCGTGCATATCCAGACGCCCGTCCCGAACCGACCGGTCGCCGGGTCCTGGGACCTCAGAATCTGCGGCACGGCGGCAACCAGAGCTTTTAGGGCCGTTTCTTTGAACCGAAGTTCCCGACAAGCGGGGTCGGCCCCCAAATACGCCGCAGCGATCAAGGACAGACACAAAGTCATTTCCAATTCACGCCTCCTGTGATCGAGGCAGTTGCGACAGGCGCCTTTTCGGCAGCTCTCCTGCTTAGTTAATGAGCGTCGAATCGCGGGGAAGGTCGCTCTTGCATTCCGTCGCAACAGCCTCCTGGTCAGGCTCCCCAGAAGCTATAGTACGGTACGTGTAGAGCCATTCCTACCAGGCTCCAGCCGCATCCAATCGACATCTGTCCGAGTATCAGCCCCAGAAAGAACGGCATGGCCCTCCGGTAGAGTCTCAGTCCGCCGAACCGCAGGGTCAGGAGTTTGAGCAGCCACGCGAGCATAATGGGCGTCCAGACCAGGTTCATCGACCAACTGCCGGATATGGCATACCCGATCGGGTGAAAAGGCCAGGCGAAGACCTTGAGCCTCATGTATGCCAGGAACACACAGAAGCCGAATCCGGCCATCATCGCGGAGTTCGCGCCCCAATTCGGGTCGGCCAGGCGGTGCGGACGGGTCCACCAATTCGCCAGAGTGTTAAACCCCTCCCAAGCAAACCCGACCCCGTACTTGAACCTCGAAGACAGCCCCAGCGTGTAGCCAAGATGTAAATAGGCCCAGAACGACGCCAGACTCCCGACAACTGCGGCGATCATCACCGCCCAAAAGAAGCTTCGCTGGTTGGACCGCGTTACCTGCGCCATCTTCATCCCTTCTATCCCGATAGGCATAGGGTGGCCGCGATAGGCACGGTTGAACCAGTAGAAATAGGTCAGCCCAACTAGGTCCGAGTTCGAAAGCCTGCCGAGCCCTACGCTCGTGGTGATCATGTAATCCGGGCCGGAAAAGTGCAGGTCGTGCACCGGCGGGCCGAGTTCCGCTCGCATGCGTGCAATAGCGGTCGACAGCACAAAGTAGATGGCGAAACCAACAACAGCCCACAGCGGCGAAAGCCCGATTCGCCTCATAAACACCGACAGGAATGCAAACCCGACGACCGCGCCCACGACAGCCGTTCGATAGGAAATCGGCTCGTCCGAATCGTCTAGATCCGAGTTGCGGCCCAGTGCCCTCAGCCAGACCTGCTTGAGGTAGGAGCGCCCGGTCCAGAACAGCGTCAGAATGATGGCTGCATATCCGCCGAATGCCTGATGGCGGATATACGGGAAGTCCGGGATGGTATCGTACCCCAGCGCGCTCGTGATGACCAGCTCTGTCTTCCAGAACCAATAGAAAAACCAGCACGAAAAGCTCAGGTCCACCGGCAGCAGGTACCCAAGGCCGATGACGAACGGGTGGAACGTGTACGGCGTCCATCCAATCGCGTTCCACGGTCTCGACACCAGCCCTGCCCCAAGGTCGTGATCCGCGTGACCGACGTTGATCGTGGGTATGTTGGGATAGTAAAGGGCCAGTCCGTTGACGAGGTCTATGCCGAAAGCTATGGCGAAGCCGAGCCAGAAGAGTTTGTTGCGCCAGATCGCACCGGCCGGTTCGGTCATCGCCAGCGGGAGCTGAACGATGGGAAAGGTCAACCTCTCGCGCTCGATCCACTGCTTTCGGACAAGCGTGTTGAGGCACATCATCACGAATATCAACGCGACGACGAACAGTGTCCAGTTCATTACCGGACCAAGCCATGCGCGAAGCACCGTAGGGTCGTACAGGCTTGAATCGCCCTCGTACAACCCTTTCAAGACCACCGTGTCGCTTACCATCAGCCACCTGGGCAGATAGGGTATAAACGTGTTGGCCCAGTTGTTCTCGGGCGATGCAAACCGCCACGGGTGCCCCATGTGCATAATCAGGCTGGGAATCATATCATGGCCGGCCAACGACGCGCCGATAGACAACATGGTGTAGATCACGAGCATCTCGGCGGACGTGAACGCAAATCGAGGGGTGAGGCGTCTAAAAACCGAGTTTGCCAGCGCGAGTACTGCCAGCATGCAGACCACGTTGGCGAAAACTGAGATAATAGTCGGAAAGGGTCCGGCGTTGGCCTTCTCCATCCAAATGACCCAGTAGTTGTCGATGGGGATCAGGACAACCCCGGCGACGAATGCGCGCAGGCGGATAGACGAAGTCAACGAATCCTCCATGCTTCGATTCATGTGGGTATCGCCCGCCCATTATCCCATCGGGACGCGGTTCCGGTCAACAGCCTGTTGGGACGGGCGCGTTTTCGGCGATTTTGCTTTTCCGTCCGGGACGTCGAATCGCCGACAATGGCGGGTTTGCGATCTATCGAAAAGACCTTATGGTCAAAAATGAGGCGTTACCTATGATTCGTGCTTACAGACGCATTTATCGCGTTCTGGCGGTGCTGGCGCTTTTCGCATCTGCCGTATGTACCTGGGGACAGGCAGCGGAGCCAGCGCGGTTGGAGCCGGTGGTGTCAGGGAAGCTTGTGTTATCGGCTGAGCGACTGCGCCCCGGGGACGAGTTCGATCTTGCTCTTGTGGCGAATGTTCGCGGCGGGTACCACATCGGGGCCGGCGACGCCGAAGCCCTCTATCCTGCAAAACTGATCGTGCAGGCGCCCGAAGTCGCAGTCTTGGAGCAACCACAGTATCCTCCCCCGAAGCGACTCCGAGGAGCGGACGGCAGATACGCCCCGGCCTACGAGGGCAGGTTTGTCATCCGCGTGCACGGCCGCCTCAAGGAAAGCGCGCGCCCCGGGGATCTGACGTTCGTCGCCAGGTTCGAGTCTCAGGGTTGCAAGGGCGACACTTGTATGCCGCCGGAGACTCTGGTATCCAAGCTCACCGTACAGGTCGCTCCGCCAGGAACGCCGGTGATGAGGGTTAATGACGACGTTTTTCGGCCCGAATCGGCTGCGTCGACGGGAGACCTAACGGAGCAGGATTTTGCCGATAGGCTGGCCGGACGCGGTCTAGCGGCTCGCCTTGCGATGTTGTTCGTGCTGGGCCTGCTCCTGGCCTTTACGCCCTGCGTCTATCCTATGATCCCGGTGACAATCGGCTACTTCAGCGCACAGGAGGAAAGACACACCCGGCGGGTTCTTTGGCTGGCTGGGGCGTATGTCTTAGGTCTGGCTCTGACTTATTCTCTGATGGGAGCGGCGGCAGCCGCGACCGGCCGTGCGTTCGGAGAGTGGATGCAGCACCCGGCGGTGCTCCTGGGGATCACGCTTGTGCTGGTTGCGCTGGCGCTTTCGATGTTCGGTCTTTATGAGATCAGGCCGCCCGCGTTCATTCAGGATCGGGCCTCGGGGCGAAGCGGGGTTCTGGGCGCGCTCGTGATGGGGCTGATTTTCGGGGTTGTTGCCGCGCCCTGCGTCGGGCCTGTCGCCATCGGACTGCTGCTCTACGTCGCGCAGCTGCAGAGCCCGCTGATGGGCTTTCTGCTGTTCTTTGCGATGGCCCTCGGAATGGGAACCCCGCTTTTCTTTCTGGCTGCGTTCGCGGCGAGGCTGCCCGTGCCGGGCATGTGGATGCTGGCGGTGAGGAAACTCGCGGGCTTCCTGCTGATCGGCGCTGCGGCCTATTTTGTGGGGCCGGTTGTGCCGGAACCCATCTGGCCGTATCTGATACCCGCCGTCGTAGCCGCCTGCGGGATATACTTCGCCGTGTTCGAGCGCTCCATCAGGTCGAGCCGGCTGTTGACCTCCGCCGGAAAGGTGTTCGGCCTGATTGCATTGATCGCTGCGATAGCGCTGGCGATGCCCCGCGCTGGGGGACCGCTGCTGAGGTGGGAGCTGTACACGGAGCGATCTCTTGCGCAGGCCGTGCGCGAACACCTGCCGGTCATGATCGATTTCACGGCCGAGTGGTGCCCGGCGTGCAAAGAGCTCGAGCACAAAACCTTTGCCGACCCGGCGGTCGTCAGAGCCGCCGCACGGTTCCGACTCCTGCGAGTCGACGCAACAAACGCGAAGAACCCCGCCGTCCGCGCTGCGGTCGCCAGACACGGCGTGAGGGGCTTTCCGACCGTTCTTTTCTTCGACTCGTCCGGTAAGGAGGTGCGCTCTGCAAGGGTTGTCGGATTAGTGGACTCGGGCGAGATGTTGAGGCGAATGCAAGCCATCAGATAGCAGTCACGCGCCCGGCTCGATTCGCAAAGGTTAATCGCTCACTTCGAGAACCCAGGACCCCGTATCCCGTAAGTAAAAGCGTCCACCCGCCCCTTCCCGCGGCATACAAACTCCCTCTCCGCTCGCGGGAGAGGGTCGGGGTGAGGGAAAACGCGCCTACCGCAACAGCCTAGTACCGAGGCAATTCAGTTCCGCGGGAACCACGGCGTGCTGAACTTGTTTCAGCATCCGGGCGCCGAAGGGATGGATCCTGAATCGGATTCAGGATGACGGGGCTCCAAGGGCGCGTACCCGCAGGACTGAACCGATACGGACCACCGCTCGATTTGCCCGTGTCTCCACCGCCTGATATAATTGGACTCGAGATGCCCAGGTTCGGGATCGAGGAAGAGGTCTTCATCACGGAGCCGGAGCGGCCGACGATCCGGTCGCTTTACTATCTTGCGAGGCTTCTGGCCCGCAACCCTCTCTTCTACTACACCCACTCCGCCCATAACTTCACCCGGGGCAGGGACGTGAGGGTGGGGATTATGAGTGGTGTCGAGATATCGACGGCGATCCACGAAGACCCGGACGCCGTCGTTGATGATCTCGCCCGGCGGCGTGCGGACCTCGCTGCGGTTACTTCGGGGCTGATCGTGCCGGTCGGACACCTGCTGGACATCGACGCCCCGACCAACACCTCTGCCATTCACGTCCACATCAGCGGGGTGGCGGACAGGCAACGCGTCTACGGCAACCTCATCCACTTCCTGCCTGTGCTGTCGCTTTTCACGATAAACTCGCCGATGGTTGCGGGGCGGTACTTCGGCCAGTCATATCGCATGCACAGCTCGTTTGCGATAGGCCCGATTCGTCGGGACTGGACCATCCGGTTTCAGGACGTGATCCTCTCGAAACGGCTCAAGACGGTCGAACTGCGCGTGTGCGATCCCTGTTGGGACCTCCACCGGGTCAGGTATCTCGTTCGGGCGGTGGCGGCGATAGCGAATCTGGAAGAGACGCTTGATCCGGCCATTGACAGGTATAACGCTCTGCGCGGCGAAATATGCCGACGCGGACTCCTGGCGGAGACCGCTTACCTGGCGGACGAGCTTCGCTCACTCGTGGACTTCCCGGCGGAAATGATCACCCGGACGGCTTCGGACGAGCTGCGGGATGCCTACGATGCTGGCGGACTGGTCGCAGCCTACAGTGCTCTGGACAACGGATATCGCAACGGGGTTTTCAAGCCGCGGGAAGTGCCAAGGTGTCGCAGGTCGCATGTTGGCGCGGGCATAATCGGCTTCGCGGGATACTTCGTCCCGCGTCTGCCGTTTTACGCGTTCAAAGGTCTAAGGGAGATGTAGGGGAGGGTGAGGCGCGCCGAACGCCGTCCGCCGGCGCCTGTTTTCGAGAGCGGATGCTCATATGTTACTGGTCTATATACTGCTTGCGATAGCGGCCCTGTGGCTGGGCGTGGTGGCCTTCCTGAGGAGAGTGTGGTTCTACAGGGATCCGCCGCGCAGTCCGGAGTCCGATGAGCCGGGCGTTATAGTTGCGCCGGCGGACGGCCGCGTGGTCTACATAAAGCGAGTGAAGCACGGCACGGTGTTTGCGGAGAAGCTGGGCCGGAAGATTCCGCTGCCCGAAATCACGGGAGACGAACCCCCGGAACTGGACGGCTGGGCGATCGGTATTTATATGTCGCCTCTGGATGTGCACTTCAACTACTGTCCGTTCCCGGGCATCGTCCAGAGAATTCACTACACGCCTTCGAAGCTCAACCTGCCGATGCTGGACTTGTGGGAATACGTAAGGGTCGTCTGGCTCAGAAGGATGGTGGACATGTTCGCGCGCAGATATCATCTGGAAAACGAGCGCAACACCATCTTTCTCGACTGCGGCGGGGTCAAGATGGCCGTCGTGCTGATAGCCGATAAGTTCGTTTCCAAGATTAAGTGCTTCGTGCGCGACGGCCAGAGGCTGGATTACTCGGAAAAGATCGGTTTTATCGAACGAGGGAGCCAGGTTGATCTGGTAGTCCTGGCAAGCGACGTAGAGTTCAGGGTCGCCGTGAACCAGCAGGTCTACGGCGGGCAGACGGCCATAGCCCGCCTTCTGCAAGCTCAGGAGGGGCAGGACGCGATAGCAGCGGGTTAGCTTCACCGCACAACGGCGGGCTCTGGAAAGGAAAGCGTATGGCAAGACTGGGATGTTTGCTGGCGATAATCGTTATGCTCGTGGTCGCGTGGGACCAGTATCGAATAGAGCAGATGCGAAGAGAGATCGCCGGCATTTCCAGCAAACTACACGTCCACGACAAGAAAGGGGCGCAGAAAACCGATCTGGTCACGGTCCTGGCGAAGACCGAAAGGCACACCCGACGGGCGAAGGAGCTCTTACGCAAGAAACGGTTCGCGGAGGCTCAGGCCGAGCTCGACAGGGCACTGGCCGGTCTGAAAGCCGCCAACGCCGTCTCGACGGACATCGTGGGCGATACGGCTGATTTTCTCGGAGCCGCCCGTGACCGGGCGATGAAACTCTTTCAGGACACGTGGAAACAGATATCGCAGCAGGCCAGAGCGAAAAAGTGAGCGCGCCGCGTTAGTGACCGGCGCGGCGGGCCTCCGGCATCCGGTTCTGACTGAACTTTGACTGCCAATCGTTATGAAAATCGCGGCCATAGTTCCCGCATATAACGAGAGAGACCGGATATCACCTGTCCTGGACGCGATCAAGCACGCCGAACTGGTCGACGAGATTGTGGTTGTCAGCGACGGCTCTACCGACGGGACCTACGAACTGGTCAGCAAGGACCCGGCGGTGAAGGCCGTGCGCCTGGAGCCTAACCGCGGAAAAGGCGGCGCAATGAAGGCCGGGGCACAGAACACGGACGCCGACATAGTGCTTTTTCTGGATGCGGACCTGATCGGCATGAACGGCGAGAAGGTCGACGCAATCTTGAGGCCGGTTGTAGAGGATCGCGCCGATATGGCAATCGGTGTCTTCAAGAAGGGGCGCGGCGCAACCGACCTAGCCCAATTCCTGACGCCGTATATCTCCGGGCAGCGCGCTATGAGACGCGACGTCTTTCTGGCCATTCCGGACGTCGAAAGTGTGCGCTCGGGAGTCGAGACAGCCATTACCCGCTATTTTAGGTCTCGCAGCCTAAGGGTCGAAAGGGTAGATCTCCCCGGCTGCTCGCACTACATGAAGGAGGAGAAGTTAGGCCTCGTCCGCGGTTTCGCCTCGCGCCTCCGAATGTATGCCGAGATCGGCAAGATCATTCTGGACGGGAGACGGTTCAAGACATGACAGCCGACGCGTGCCGCCGCCCGGAGTGCGGAGAAGGTCAGGGTTACAAGATCGCAGGCCGTCCGCAGGCGGCGCATTATGATCTCACGGGCCCGGAGGCACGTTCCCGGGAATCTTGAGACCTTTCTTCAGCGCTTCTCGGAGAAGTTTCCGCAACGTGCGATTGCTGCTCTCCACCAGGTCGATCTTCCAGGCGCCTTCCTCTTTGACGAGAACCCAATCGAGTCTGGCATCAATTCCGGACGGAATATCCGTCTTGTCCTGCGGCTCCCAGGTTACTATCGCAGTGTTCTTCGCAGAGCCTTCGTAGGAGGTTCCCACGATCCGGATGGTGAGGTCTCGCTGTTTGTCTCCGGCTTTTGCAGTCTTGCGAGCGAAGCTGAACGCCTTCGAGAATGCTTCCGCCATGCCGGGGATGCTTAGGGTTGACTTGCTCAGGAAGCTCTTGGCTTTCTCGGCATTTTCGTCCTCGCAAGCGGACAGGAAGCGCTGCACTACCTCGCCCGGGCTCGGCTGCCTCAGGAGAAACCACCACCCGGCGCCCGCCCCCGCTGCGACCAGGACCAGGACAAACACCAGAAGTACCGCTTTGGAGCCGTGTCGGACCGGAGCGGGGCGCTCGCGATAGGTGGGCGAGTGGCCAACAGGGCCGGTCGGCCCCGCAGGGCCTGAATGCATCGGCCCCTGCGGCTGCTGAGCCGAAGGCTGCGCTGCGCGAGGTTGTGCGGGTTTCGCCGGCGCTGGCGGAATGACCATCGGCTCCCTGGTGCTGTCGGTCAGTTCGACATCGACAATCGAAGCGTAGCAGCTCGAACAGGACTCATTGCTTTCCTTGTTCTCCGAGCCGCACTTCGGGCAGACTCTTACTTTCATCGGGCCGGGCTCCTCTCAAGTTGGCCGCAGAGCACTGAGGCTCCGCGGAATAAGAGATGGTTCTACGTGAACGTAACCGTCAAACCATCCGCACCTTGCGAGGTATTTGCTGCTGGTTCATACTGTCTCCATTGCTGAGTGCGTG
>JBMFPI010000033.1:0-15841 GCA_049969195.1 Armatimonadota bacterium | reverse complement strand
GGATGTGCGCTCTATCTCACAAACCTCCGGGACTCAGCCGGAGGCAAGGCGAAACAGTTCGATTCTGCGGGAATCACGTCACGCTGAACTTGTTTCGGCATCTAGGCGCCGAAAGGGTAGATCCTGACTCAAGTTCAGGATGACGGCGTCCGGGACGTTTGCGCCCGCAAAACTCAACTCATACAAGTAAGCCTCGTGATCCTGTCTCTGATCTCGCCGGCGAAGCGGTCTATGAACGACTGCACGAAAGAAGCCGGGTCAAGCGAGTCGTCCTCTATCAGCGGGGTAAGGTCCATCGCGTAGACCAGCGCGGTGGAGACATCGACGCCGTGCGAGGCGTAGTAGGTGGCGTGAGCGCGCCTGCGGCCCATTGTGGCCAGGTCGTACCGCTTGCCGCCGCAGATCTGGGAGTCGAACACCCCCAGAAGGGCCGCGGACAGGTTCTCGTGCGCCGAGACGTCCAGGACCGTCTTGTCCTCGT
The DNA here is from genome assembly GCA_049969195.1 of Armatimonadota bacterium. Taxonomy (GTDB): domain Bacteria; phylum Armatimonadota; class UBA5829; order UBA5829; family UBA5829; genus CALJES01. The sequence goes on along the minus strand of JBMFPI010000033.1, from coordinate 15,360 downwards.
CCGCAAGCCAGTCAAGGTCCCGCCAGATCTCGACCCCCAGGAGCCTTTTGGGCCGGGCGTTCCCGGGCAAGTCCCGAAGCGCCTTGATAAGGCGCAGCGCGACCGCGACGTGCGTGTCGTGCTTGTCGGCCAGATTGTGGGTGTAGACCACCTCGGGCCGCGCGTCCGAGAGGATCTTTTTCAGGTCTTCGATCACATCGGCGTTGGCCGGGTCCTTGACGGCTGCGCTGGTGTAGTCCAAGAACGCCTGGGCGCAGTATTCGCCGATGTAAGCCGCCTTTTTCTGCTCGACCCGGCGCACGGCCATCATCTGCTCGTCGGTGTAGTGGGCATAGAGGCCGTCGCGCGGGCTCCCGCTGCCGTTGGTAACCACCACGCCCATAAAGTGCTTGTCTGGGTTGCCGAAGCACTCGAGTATGCCGTGGCTTGCGGCTATTTCGATGTCGTCCTGGTGCGCGCCCACGCATAGATGCGTCGTGCGACGGATGGCTTCCTGCGGGTCCGAGCCGTCGGGCACGAATATCTCCGATGTCGGATTGTGCAGTTGCATGGCGTCCTCCGATCTCAGGCCGTTGCTATAGGCGCGTTTTCAGCGATCCTCCTGCTTATCTGAGGAGCTTCGAATCGCCGAGAACTCGCCGGCTCTGCGTTCTTTCGCAGAAACCTCGAGAATAGCGCGGGCAACATGCCCGCGAGGCTTGTGTCCGGACTAACATGCCCCGGACGATCTAGGAGCGTCGAATCAATATAAAACCCCTAGTTTGCGCTCTGTTGAGATAACCTCGATCCTTCTCGAGTGATGATTCTCGCTGGCGTCGTGTTCTTCCTGCCTGGTCCCGGGACGGACCGGGGTTTCGGGAGGCATTTAGCCGGCGTAGCCGACGCGGCCGACAGCACTGCGGCAACGGCTGGGGGCAGGGTGGCGCGGTATGCGCAGTGTCGAAGGCCCCCAAGGGCGAAAAGCTCCCTCTCCCTCGACGGGAGAGGGCTGGGGTGAGCATGAATTACGCTGCGGGAACTCGCCATCGTGCAGGCCTGGTGGGTTTGTCTCCAAAACCGTTCCTGCAGCATAGAACAGCTAGTCGTAGAGATCGACGAAGAAGCCAGTGCCGAGGTGGAGGAGTGTATGGAGGATGGGCTGTAGGCGAGGGCCGAGGCGTATACCGTAATCGGGATTGAAGACATTGCGACGCACACCCCGGCTTTGGCGTGCCTTGCAGATCAGGCTGTTGCGAGGCGTGTTCTCGGCTGCTTGCCGCTGGGTTGACGGGCCGCGAGTTGCTAAGAAACGCCGGGCTTGCGTTCTATCGGATCGACCTCGAGTTGATTGTCTCCCATCTGGGCTCGGGTTTTCTGCAAAGGAGGGGGGTGGCAGGACGCGGTTACCGCGTCCTGCCCAGGTGCAAATCCCAGAGGGGGGAGGATTTGCCCTTCTGAGGAAAACCTGAACTAGTTACTTACAGCTTCGGCCCGGTGGGGCACAGGAGCCCCGAACCACCAGCCACGTCGGCACCACTCGTGCCCCCACAGGGGCATCCGGGTTAGATATCTTCTCAATAAGGAACCTCGCGGACTCGGCGCCGAGGTCCTCTTTTGGAACGTGCACCGTTGTCAACTGCGGGTCCGACTCAATGCACCTGGAAATATCGTCAAACCCCACCACGCTCATCTCGCCCGGGACCTTTACCCCGCGCCGGGCCAGAGCGCGCATAACGGCGACGGCTACTGCGTCGTTTCCAGCGAATATGGCCGTTGTCGGCTCGCCCGACTCGAGAATCTGCGCAACGGCTCTTTCCCCCATCTCAACGTAGTCCGTGACATCGTTCACCGCGACTACTGCGGGCGCAAGCCCCATGTCCAGCATGGCCTCGCTGAATGCCCTGTAATTCCTCGCAAACCACGGGATCGAGATGTTCGCCACGAATCTTATGTGCCTGTGTCCCAGGTCCGCAAGGTATTTGATCGCCTGCCGAGTGCCGGCGACCTCATCGTACCAGACCGAATCCACCTCCGAGGTGCTGGTGCATCCTACAAGGTTGTTTCCGAGAGCCACACACGGCATGCCGAGCTTAGCGACGGCTTTAACGGAATCTATATGGTTGGCTCCGGCGAGAACTACGCCGTCGACGCTGCCCCGGCTAGTCACTATCCGCGGCGGAACAACTACCGGCGGAGGCGGATCCAACGGATACCTCCACAGAGCAAACACCAGGTCGCGGCCTGCCTGCGAGCAGTAACTCTCGACGCCCTTAAGGATCATCGAGTGAAACTCGTGCAAGAAATCGCGATTGGAAAGCACGAAGCATATCACGTCGGACTGCTTACGCGCTAACCGCCGGGCCTGGACGTTCGGCGTGTAGCCGAGCTGTTTTATCGCCTGTCGTACCCTGGCGGCTGTCTTCTCGGACACATCGGGCCTATCGTTCAGAACTCGGGAAACGGTTCCCTTTCCGACGCCCGCAAGCCTTGCCACGTCGCGAATGCTGGGACTCATCTCCGCCTCAATTTCAATGACCGACCTGTCCGCGCGACCGTTTTGTTTTCGCTGGAACCGGTTCCGAAGTTATTTTGCCATGCAGCACCCCGTTATGTCAACAGGCAATCCGGTATTTTTTCCTGGAATTTTGCCCTGACCGGCGGCTTTCGGTCCACCACTTGCGCTCTTAGGTGCAACAGGTCTTGCGGCCGATTTTTGTGAAGGACCGATCCGCTAACAAATGCCGCGCACGCACCACAGAACCCCGGCGGGCACACCTCGAATCCTTAGGGGGTTGCGATAGGCGCGTCTTTGGGGATCTTCCCCTCAATGGTGGAGCGCCGAATCGCCTGAAACGGCGGCTTTGCGTTCTGTCGCAACGACCTCAGAACCAGTATCAGTTCAGTCTTGTTCAGTCTTGCAGGACCAAACGACTAGGGCGTCGTTTTCCTAAACTTGATTCAGGACTCCAACCCCTGGGCACCCGGATGCTAAAACAGGTTCATTATGACGTGACTCCTGCGGAACCGAAGCGCCCCCGCGTTGACCGTGATAAGTCCAAACGATATACTTCTAAACGGTATGGCGCTCATCAGGCTGGAAAACGTCGGCAGGCGGTTAGACGGCAAGTGGGCCCTGTGGGACGTCAGTATTGCGGTCGACCGCGGCGATCTACTCGGCATCCTGGGACGGCCCGGATCAGGCAAGACCGTGTTAGCCCGCGTTCTCGCGGGCCTGGATTACCCCGCGCATGGCACAATCACGCGCGGTGATATTCCCGATGCGCGTAGTGCCACGTCCGAGCAAGCAATCCCTGAAGCGCAAGAGCATTCTCAAACCGCAACTTTGCCTGTGAACGCAAGCCTGGCATTCGAGAGTCCCGCCCTGGCCACGGAACTCACGATATACGAGAACCTGGCCTTGTTCGCATCCCTGTGGGGCACGCCGAAGCGCACGCTCGCCAGAAAGATCGCGTTTCTGCTCGAACTCGTCGGCCTTGGAAGCCGACACGCAGCCAGGCCGGGGCAGCTTTCGGCCGGGGAAGCTAGGCAGGCGGAAATCGCCAGGGCGCTTGCTGCGGAAACCCCCGTGACGGTAATCGATTGCCTAACGGACGCACTCGACAAGCAAACCCTGGAGCGCCTTTGCAACTATATGCTGGCGGAGCGCAGGGATCGCGGGCGTGCGTTTGTCTTGATGACCCGTTCTGCAAGGGTTGCAGGTCTGTGCGGCCGAACAGCCGTATTGCACAATGGCAGGATCGCCTTCCTGGGGCGACCGGACGATCTTCGCCGTTTGGCCGGCGAGGACATCGTGGTGCTCAGTGAGATCAGAAGCCCGGCATTGCGCAAACGAATCGAGGAGCGGCTAGCGGTTGTGATAAAGGAGGAGGACGGTTTTCTTTCTTTCCGTGTGGCAAACGGCGAAAGAATGATCGCCGACCTACTGGCGGAGTTCGGCGCCGAGGTAGGATGTGTGTATCTCAAGAGGCCGACTCTCGACGACGCACTCGACGCTTTGGCCGGCGGCTCATCGGTCGCAGTGGCGTCACAGGCTGGATGAGTAAACGTGGCGGGAAATGAGGGACACCCAATTCGAGGAGTCGGCTGTTTCGCCAACTCGACCAGGTCGAGCGAGAGGTTGTCAAAGAGGTGTGCGGTCGGATAGGCGGAACCGGCTTTGAGGGGAAAGCATGATTTTTCTAGCGCTGGCCAGTCTTCGGCGCGTTATCCGGCACCGCAGCGTGCTTTTGGCGCTCTTTGGACTCGCGGCTGCCTGCGGGATCTTTCGAGTCCTGCTGCCCCACAGCCTGCTCTCCCTCGCGCTGGTATGGGGCTGTCCGATCCTTTGCGGGGCGGTTGCCTGGACAGTAGTTTCACTCCAGCGAGCCCTCGATGACGTGTGCGGACTAACCGACGCGCTCAGGAACACGCCCGCAGGGCGCACAAGCCTAGCCGGGTCGCGGTTTCTGGCAGCGGCTGCCCTATCGCTGGCACCGACTGCCCTTATGATACTCATCCTCGTTCTCAGGTGACAGCAAGCGCCTTCTGACGTTATTGCGATAGAACGTAACCCGGCGTTTTCGGCGATTCGACACCCCCTAAATCAGGCGGCGGACTCGCCCGAAACGCGCCTATCGGAACAAGAGTTCGGTTCTACGAGCGCGAACGCCCGGGACGCCGTCATCCTGAACTCGGTTCAGGTTCGACTTCAGCAGCGCCCGGATGCCCAAACAAGTTCGGCAGACGCGATTGACGCGGAACAGAACCGTCACGTCTCAACGGCCTGCGTTGCACGGGGCGAATTGATGTGCTAGAATCTCCCCTGGATTGGCCCGCGGAGGGCTGGATTCTGTGAGAAAGGCTGCTTAATGATGATCAAGGTTGGAATTGTCGGCACCGGTATCGGCCGGCTTCACGCCAATGGCTACCGGAAGTGTCCTGATGTGGAAATCAAAGCGATCTGTGATATCGACGAGGCCAGAGCCCGAAAGACTGCGCAGGATTACGGCGTCAAGGACATCTACACGGATTACCTTGAGATGATGAAAGACCCCGAAATTGATGCCGTCAGTGTCTGCACCCCGAACTCTCTGCACGCACCGGTTGCTATCGCGGCGTTCGAAGCCGGAAAGCACGTCATCTGCGAGAAACCGCTGGCGACGAATGCCCGCGACGGCCAGGCGATGGTCGAGGCAGGCAGAAAGGCCGGAAAGATCTTCATGATGGCATTTAACAACCGGTTCCGCGGCGATACGCAGCTTCTCAAGAAATGCATCGAGGCAGGCGAGCTGGGCGAGATATACTACGCCAAGACCGGGTGGCTGCGGCGAAAAGGCATACCCGGGATGGGTGGCTGGTTTACGACAAAGTCAATGTCCGGGGGCGGACCGCTGATCGACCTCGGCGTTCACGTGCTAGACCTTACTCTGTGGCTGATGGGAAATCCGAAGCCGACTTATGTGGTTGGCGCCTCTTACGCCAAGTTCGGGCCGCAAATTGCCAAGCAGCGAGGCGGAACCTATGACGTCGAGGACCTAGCCGCCGGTATGGTCAAGCTCGAAAACGGCGCCACTGTGTTTCTGGAAGCAAGCTGGCACTCCCACATTGAGCGCGAGGTCATATACACGCAGCTTGTCGGCACCAAAGGCGGCGCGGAGTTCAATCCGCTGCGCATCTACACAGACGTCAACGGCAACAGCGCCGACGTGGTGCTCCAGCATCCGAACGTGTCAGGCCACGAGGCTGAGATCGCCCACTTCGTCGAGTGCATCCGCGAGAACAAGACTCCTCTGGCGACCGGGGAGCACGGGCTTCACATCCAGTTCATTCTCGACGCTATCTATGAGTCGGCGCGGACTGGCAAAGGCGTGGAGGTCGCATAGCCCGCCTGTGAGAGACTCAGTCGCCCGGCAGGTCATCTGTCACCGAGGCGTGTCAGTAACGGCTCGGCAACGGCATCCTGGGTGGCGGGGAAGCATTTCGACGTAATGCCCGGATCCTTGAGGTCATCGCGATAGAACGCAAACCCCGGCGCCCACGCTTCCTGTGCTAAGCGATCACGTCGACGCCAACGTAAGGCCGGAGCACTTCCGGCACCTCGATCGTGCCGTCAGCACGCTGGTAGTTTTCCAATATCGAGACCACAAGCCTGGGCAGGGCTACGCCGGACGCGTTCAACGTGTGCACAAAGTCCAATCTCGCACCCGGCTCGGGCCTGTACCGGATATTGGCGCGACGCGCCTGGAAAGCCTCGAAGTTCGAGCAGCTCGAAACCTCCAGCCACCTGTCGACGCCGGGCGCGTACAGCTCCAAGTCGTAGCACTTGGCCGCGGAAAAGCTTATATCCCCGGAGGCAAGCAGGACCACTCGATACGGCAGTCTCAGCCGCTTGAGGATGTCCTCGGCGTCGGCGAGCAGCTTTTCGTGCTCCTCGTAAGATGTCTGCGGGGTGCAGAACTTTACGAGCTCAACTTTATCAAACTGATGCACCCGGAGAAGGCCGCGAGTGTCCTTGCCCGCCGCGCCAGCTTCACGTCGGAAACAGGCGGTATAGGCGGTAAGGTAGATCGGGAGCTGACGGCCATCAAGTACTTCGTCCATGAAGATGTTGGTGACGGGGACTTCGGCAGTCGGGTCCAGAAAGAGATCATCATTCTTGTCGGTATGGTACATTTCCAGCTCGAACTTCGGGAGCTGCCCCGTACCGATCATAGCCCGCCGGTTGATAAGGAATGGAGGAAAAACTTCTACATAGTTGTGCTCCGTGGTGTGCACGTCCAGCATCCAGTTGATAAGAGACCTCTCGAGCCTGGCACCGAGCCCCTTATACAGTATGAAGCCGCTTCCGGCGACCTTGCTGCCCCGCTCGAAGTCGATAATATCGAGTGCCGTGGCAAGTTCCCAGTGTGGAACCGGTTCGAAATCAAATTCACGCTTTTCGCCCTCGACGCGGATGATCTTGTTGCCGGAGTCATCTTTACACAGCGGAGTCGTCTCGTGTGGGATGTTGGGAATGTTCAGCAGGACATCCGTCAGGCGCGACTCGATCTCGGAGATCTCGGAGTCCATCTGCTTGATGCGCTGGCTGACCTCGCGCATTCGGTCGATCTCAGATGCGGCGTCCTTTCGCTCGCGCTTCATCTGAGCGATCTGCTCGCTGACACTGTTGCGCTCGGCTTTGAGCTGTTCGACTTTAGACAGCAGATTTCGACGCTTCTCATCCAGCTCCAGGAACTCGTCGAGGAGAGCGGGATCTACGTTCTTGTAGATCATCCCCTGCCTGACCTTTTCAGGTTCGGCCCTTACGAACTTAGGATCAAGCATAATGGGTCTCGCTTTCAGTGGTGGGTTGGACGAGAGCTATTATACGTGCCGGCTCCGGGAATGGTCAAGGAGCGGCCGGCGGTCTTATCAGTTGGGTGTAGCACGCGCAAACGCCCGGGTAGCCCGTCATCCTGAACCTGATTCGGGATCCGACCCTCACCCAGGCCGCTCGCGTAAAATGGAGAGGGCGCATTGTATGTTTCGGAAACGGCTGGGCGTGGGCGGGATCAGTCGGTGCGACCCTCGGAGGCTGCAATTGGCACCGTTGCAGCACCGGCACCGGCACGAACCTGCTGCTGTGGCTTCGGCCCTGAACCGACGACAAGGACTGCGTTCTGCGGCAAGTATCGGTCTCGAAACACCACTTCCGTGACGGTCTTTCCGTCCGGATACGTGATCTTGCGGTATACCACCACGCTGACCCCGCTCGACCCTTTCTCAACGAGCTTGCGCACACCGGACGGAAGAGAAGGGTCAGTCAAGGTCTGCGTGCCTGCGGGGATCCATCTGGACTGGGAGGTATATACCTTGACGTCTTTCTTGTCCGCGGCTGAACCGTAGATATCGACCGTCAGCCGGCTGTCTTTGACGGTCGTGATCAGGCCGATCGGAGCCGAGTTGGTGTTCTGGAACCGAAAATCTATCAGGCCGTAGGCAACGGTGGCGTCCCGTCCTGCCGGCACGTAAGGGACCAGGCGCGAATGATGGCTGCGTTCCAGTACCTTGAGACCGGCCAGCAGAACGGCGTTATAAAGCGTGCTCGAGACCTGACACACCCCGCCACCAAGCCCCTCTTCGAGTCTTCCGTTCGCAAAGATCTGCGCCGTCTGAAACCCGCGGCTCGTCAGCCGGGGTCCGATGGTTTCGTTAGTCGAAAACTGCATTCCCGGCTTCAGAATAATACCGTTCAGAGCATTTGCTGCAAGGCGAAGATTATGTGTTCGCCCGCGCTTTGCGGGGTTGAACCAGGTGGTGAATCGGGAGAGCAACGTATCGATCCGGGCGGCGTCTGCGGCTGTTACGTCAGGTTTATCCACCTCGACCGGGATGGCTACCACGGCCAAACCGCGGCAGAGCGCCCGTTGCACGGTTCGGACCCCAGCTTCACGGTTGAGTTTGACTCCGCAACCCTCGGGCAGCACGTCGAGACGGCCGTCGACCACCCGCAGCCTCGCATCCCTGTGCGGCCGGTCCACGTGCCTCGCGAGCCCGTCGATTATTCGACGCACGTGCGACTCGTCAACCAGCAACCCCGCGCTGAAGCGTTTGCCGCCGCCCCAAGGGGTCAGCGTGCAGATCGCCCGCTGGAAAAGGTTTCCTGATCGGCCGACGGCCATTGCTCGTTCGACGGCACCGGCCACATCCACGCGCGCGCCTAGCTCGGCGAGCGTGCCGGTCCAGCGAGCATCCAGCGCGCTGAGAACAACCGTCCTCTTGACCCGTTCGGCGGCCCAGGCTTCGATTCTTTTTGCCGCTTCAGACCGGCTCAGCCCGCCAACCGAAATTCCAGATACAGTGACGTCCCGGCAGATGCGTCCATTGCCCTGGAAGACGGCGGTCGCCGCCGCAACGATCGCGGCAAACAGGATAATGAGAAAAGTTAGAACAACTATGATGCGACGCACTGCTGTGCCCTATCCCGGTGTTTTCGGTCAGACCCAACCGCTGGTTCGATCAGGCGAGGCAAAACGTCGACGTCCTGCTCCTTCTCAAAGAGCAGGCCCCCCAACCCGCTCAGTCAGAGCCGGCAGGCCCGTCGAATATCGCGCGGAGACGGCCGTAACGCGAGAAACCCACCCGGCGCCGCCGCACCGATGCCCTGAGGATGCGGACGCCCGGTCACGTCTGACGGCGCCAGAGCGTGCCCGATGGCGTGTCCTCCAACGTCACGCCCTGCGCGGCAAGCTGTTTCCTGATCTCGTCTGCCCGAGCCCAATTCTTCTCTTTTCGCGCCTGCTCGCGCTCTTTTATCAGCCCCTCTATATGCGCGTCGATGCTGGTCGCGGCCTCGGCGGACTCCCGCAATCTGAGGCCGAGCACGCGGTCAAAGTCGTAGAGCGCGTCCAGAACCCCATAATCTCCTCTCGCCTCGGCCTCACGTATCATCTCGGAAACGGCCGCCATCGCCTGCGGCATGTTCAGGTCGTCCTCGATAGCTTCCCTGAAGCGGGCCCGATACTTGTCTACCCACGGGCTTGCCTGCTGCTTGCCCTTGCCTGCGATCTGTTCTGCTCGCGCGGCGAACTCCTTGAGCGACGAATAGCCCGACGCGGCAGCGTCCATCGACTGCCACGTGAACCGCAGCTTCTGCCGGTAGTGCGCCATCAAACAGGCATACCGGTACGCCAGGGGATCATAGCCTTTGTCTATCAACGTCTGCAGACGGATGAAGTTCCCCTCAGACTTCCCCATCCTGCGCTCTTCCACCCCCTGCGACAGGTCTCCGACCAGAAGGAACGTCCCGTGCATCCAGAAGCGCACGAATTGCTTGCCTGTAGCTGCTTCGCTCTGAGCTATCTCGTTAGGGTGGTGAACCCAGATATGGTCCTCCCCTCCCGTGTGAATGTCGAGCGTCTCACCCAGGTATTTCATAGCCATGGCGGAGCATTCGATGTGCCAGCCGGGGAACCCCACTCCCCACGGCGAATCCCATCGCATGATGTGATTCTCGAATCTGCCAACCGCCTTGAACCACAGCGCGAAGTCGGCGGGGTGTCGCTTGCCCGGGTCCTCCTGGACCTCATCCCGCGCCCCAACCACCTTTTCGTCCAGGGACTGCCGGGTGAACTCCGTGTACTTGGGGAAAGTAGTGATGTCAAAATAGACGGCCTGATCCGTCTCGTACGCGTGTCCTCGCTCCATCAATTTCTGGATGAGAGCGATCATGTCCGCAACATGCTCAGTAGCCCGGCAGACGATCTTGGGGGGCTCGATGTTGAGGAGGGCCAGATCGTTCCAGAATGCCTCCTCGTAGTATCTGGCGATCTCCCAGATGCTCTTGCCCGACTCCCGCGCGCCCTTTTCCATCTTGTCCTCGCCGGCGTCGGCGTCCGACGTGAGGTGGCCGACATCCGTGACGTTCATAACGTGCTTGACGTCGTAGCCCTCGTATTCCAGGGTGCGGCGGAGGATGTCGGAAAAAATGTAGGTGCGAAGGTTGCCGATGTGGGCGAAGTTGTACACCGTCAGCCCGCAGGAGTACATGCGCACCGTGCCGGGCTCGATGGGCTCGAACTCCTCCTTTCGGCGCGTGAGAGTGTTATACAATCGCAGAGCCATCCGTACCCTCCAGCGGACCAAAGGCTATAGAGATGCCCTATTCACGAGAAGCTCAGAGATCCGACGATCTGCAGACGCGTGTACCGAAGCGGAAGCGGATCTTCGAGTGCATTGCGTTCTACGCCCCGGCACTGCGTGATCAAACTCTCTTTTCCTCCTCGACCTTGCGCAGACGTCTTTCGAGCTCATCGATCTTTCGGACTAGGCATCTCATCATCTCTCCCTCGGGGTCGAGGTCGCGCCCGTGCGTGAGCGGGGCCTCCTCGACACGCCGACCATCCCGCACAACCACCCGGCCCGGGTTGCCGACGACCACACAGTTGGGGGGCACGTCTTTGAGCACAACAGCGTTTGCACCAACCTTCACGTTGTCGCCGAGCGTGATTGCTCCCAGAACCTTGGCGCCGGCACCGACGACTACGTTGTTACCCAGAGTCGGGTGTCGTTTCTTCTTCTCAAGACTGACCCCTCCGAGCGTCACACCGTGGTAGAGCAGGCAGTTCTCCCCGATCTCGGCCGTCTCGCCGATAACAACTCCCATCCCGTGGTCTATGAAGAAGCCCTTTCCGATTCTTGCCCCCGGATGGATCTCGATTCCCGTGATCGCTCTGTTGATCTGGGAGATCAGCCTTGCCAGGAATTTCAGGTTGTGCCTCCAGAGAAAGTGCGCTACACGGTGCCAGAAAATTGCGTGAACGCCCGCATAAGTCAGCACCTCCCAGGCGTTGCGCGCGGCGGGATCGTTGCGGAACACGGCGTTCCAGTCGGCTCGAAGCGTGTCGAACATAGCAGGCGCTACCTCGCAGTGAGTCCAGGCCGAAAGAGATTCATCGCGATAGAACCTAAACCCAGCATTTTCGGTGATTCCAAGCCCCTCAATTCAAGCAGGGGAACGGCCGAAAACACGCCTGTCGCAACATCCTCTGGCCTAAAGAGAAGGACCTCTCGCCGACTCGCGAAAGGCCCCAAGACTTCCCAATACCGAGTATACCATGCACGGCCTACCCGTGCAACCCGCCGCTCTCTGGCGAGGAGATTGTTGCAATAAAGCATAGACTAAGCGCCTTTCGGCGATTCGACACCCCGCGACTGAGCAGGAAAACAGCCGAAGATGGTACCTGTCGCAACTACCTACCGGGGGTATCAGTTCACACTTCCAGGCGCAAACGCGCACGACGTTGTCACCCTGAACTTGATTCAGGACCCATGCCTTCTTCGGCGACCCGGATGCCCATACAAGTTCAGTATGACGTGATTCCCGCAGCACTGAACCGTTTCGTCGTGCGGGCCTGCGACGGCGGGCCGGTGATGGTACACTCTTGGTCAGTTGTTCAGAGACACGAGCGGCGCCGGGATTCTGCCGCCCAGCCTGACGAAAGCTTCGCTTGCCGCGTTCGGCACCGGAACCACCGGACTTGCGCCGAACAGCCCGCCGAAAACGGCCCAGTCGCCAGCCTTTTTCCCCGGAACAGGGATAAGCCTGACCGACGTCGTCTTCCGGTTCACCACACCTATGGAAAGCTCGTCCATGGCTATTGCGGCCAGGGTTTCCGCCGACGTATCGCCCGGCAAAGCGATCATATCCAACCCCACCGAGCACACGCTCGTCATCGCCTCAAGTTTCTCCAGCGAGAGATGGCCTGCCTCGGCGGCTCTTGCCAGCGCCGAGTCCTCAGCGAGCGGGATAAACGCGCCCGAGAGCCCTCCCACCGAAGACGAGGCAAAGGACCCGCCTTTCTTCACGGCATCGTTGAGCATAGCCAGTGCGGCAGTCGTCCCGGGACCACCGACATGGCGAACTCCCATAGCCTCGAATATCTCTCCCACACTGTCTCCCACCTCCGAGGTCGGGGCAAGCGAGAGGTCCACGATTCCAAAACTCGCATCGACTGCCCTGGCCACTTCTCGTCCGATCAGCTCCCCGCATCGCGTGACTCTGAACGCCGTGCTCTTGATCTCCTCGGCGACGCTGCCGAGGTCGCAAGGCCGACCGCTTTGAATCAGCCGTTCGACCGCGCGTTTGATGACCCCCGGGCCGCTGACTCCGATGTTGATCACGGTTTCCGGCTCCCCGATCCCCTTATAAGCTCCCGCCATAAACGGGTTGTCTTCCGGGATGTTGGCGAAAACGCTCAACTTGCAGCAGCCGAACCCGTCGGCGTCGGCAGTCTTTTCGGCGGTATCCCGCCAAACCTTACCCAGGAGAAGAAGCGCATCCACGTTTATGCCCGCGGCTGTGCTGGCCGCGTTGACAGACGCGCACACACGGACCGTGTCGGACAGCACGTCCGGCAGGCTTTCGACGAGCTTCCGATCAGACTCGGTCATGCCCTTCTGAACCAAAGCCGAGTAACCCCCGATGAGATCGACCCCGACTTCTTCAGCCGCCTTGTCGAGGGTTATGGCGATCCTGATCAGATCGTCTATCGAGTGCCCGGCGGCGACGTCGGCAATCGGACTTACAGCAACTCGCTTGTTGACAATCGGTATGCCGTATCGACGCGAAACGGACTCACACGCCCGCACAAGTCCGGACGCACAGCGAAGTATCTTATCTCTGACAAGCGCACACATTCGGTCTATATCGCGGTCGGCGCAGTCAAACAGGTCTATTCCCATGTTTACTGCGCGCACGTCTAGATGCTCGTTTTGGAGCATTTCAACCGTCTGCAGGATGTCCTCGACCCACTTCATAACTGTATCCCCGCTGTCAGCAACCTGGTTGCTTCACAAGGCGAGCACTGGATCGACCTCATTTGTCGCCCTGAAGATGTTCTCATGCTGGAGGTGCGCTGCTACATCGAAGCCCTTCAGGGCCTCCTGTAACCCGGCCTGGACCTGCTCTGTATCAAGGCTGTTGGGTATGGCAACCTGTGCAAGAATCAGAGCTTCGCCGCCGTGGACGTAAGCGTAAACGTCCTCGATGTTGATACCGTTATCGGCGAGATACCCGGTTGCTCGCGCGATAAGCCCCCTGGCATCTTTGCCGCGCATACTGAGCGTAAAGCGCTGCATCTCGCCTGCCTCGAACGAGGGCTCCGCAACATAGGGCATCACGTTGACTTCCAGTTCTCCAACCGCTCCCCTCCGCTCAACCGCCTGGCGGATTTCGAGTTGCGTGCGCTCGTCAGGCATCTCTACCGAAAGGATCAGCGTAAAATAACCGCGGACGACTGTCTGGCTCACGTGAGTAATGTTTCCTTCGATATCGGCGAGCGCCGAGGCGACATCCCTCACGATACCTACCCTGTCTTTGGCCATCACAGTAACTATGTATTCTTTCATGGTTTCACCCCAGGGTCGTTTCAATCGAACGCGGACCCGGCGCTTTCGGCGATTTGACGCTCCTCAACCAAGCACGAGGATCGCCTAAGACGCGCCTATCGCAACAGCCTGTTCCATCCCCCCGCTCGCGCCTTGAAAGACGTCTCATTCACGACTCGTCCGCACGCGAGTCTCGGCTGCGCGCGTGCTGTACCGGCTCCAATTTCACCGCGCAGACCTTGAGCTCCGGGATCTTTGCAACCGGGTCGAGCGCCGCAATTGTCAGGCGGTTGGCTGGAGCCTCGCGGTAGTGAAATGCAAGGAACAGGGTCCCCGGCGCTACGCGTCCGGTCAGCCTGGCCGGGATCTCGATTTCGCCGCGACGCGAACTGACCCTCACGACGTCGCCGTCGCGTATCCCTAGCCGGGCCGCATCGTCGGGGTTGATCTCGATCGCACCGACCGAGACCAGACAGTCCAGCACCTCCGAGCGACGCGACATCGTGCCCGTATGGTAGTGCTGCAGAATGCGTCCCGTCGACAGGACGAACGGGTACTCGTCGTCCGGCAGCTCCTTCGGAGGCAGGAACTCGACAGGGTGGAACTTGCCCAGTCCCCGCGAAAACTTGCCTACGTGCAGGATCGGCGTCCCCGGATGGTCCCTGTCCGGGCAAGGCCACTGCTTACCCATCGTAGACTCGGCGTTGAAAACGCCCCGGTACTGTGGGACCAGAGAAGCTATTTCCTCTTGAATCGCAGCTATTCCTTTGATGGAGTCGCCTGTCTGGCCCCGTCGGCCGTTAGGGATGTTAGGCCCCGGTCCAACAGGGCTCACGTCACCCGCCGGTCCGCCCCGAACGAGATCGGAATAGCCCATCCGCGACGCCAGGTCCGCAAGTATCTGCCAATCCGGGCGAGCTTCACCCGGAGGGTCGACTGCTTTACGAACGCGCTGAACTCGCCGCTCGGTATTGGTGAATGTGCCGTCTTTCTCTGCCCAGACCGCGCCGGGCAAGACCACGTGGGCCAGACGGGCGGTCTCAGTCAGAAAGACATCTTGCACGACCAGAAAGTCGAGTTTCTGAAGAGCAGCCTCGACGTGATTGGCATCCGGGTCGCTTAAGACCGGGTTTTCGCCCATCACGTAGAGGGCCTTAAGCGCACCCTGGTCGGCGGCGTTCGTCATCTCGACCACTGTAAGCCCGGGCCTCTCGGGCAGACTCACGCCCCAGGCAGCTTCAAATCTGCCGCGAGCGTCCGGGTCTTCCACCGCCACATAGCCCGGCAGGAAGTTCGGTAACCCTCCCATGTCGCACGCGCCCTGAACGTTGTTCTGGCCCCTGAGCGGGTTGACACCGGTTCCCGGCCGGCCGACGTTGCCGGTGAGCATAGCCAGATTCGCGAGCGCAAGTACGTTATCAGTGCCGGTGGAGTGTTGCGTAATGCCCATCGAGTACACTATCGACGAAGCCCCCGCCTTAGCATAGGCACGCGCCGCGCCGATAATGTCGGCTG
>JBMFPI010000032.1:6227-16149 GCA_049969195.1 Armatimonadota bacterium | reverse complement strand
CTGTCAAGGTGGGGGCGGTTTGACGCTTACGGAGATAGAGCGTATCGTCGGTCGTGGCGTTGGCGAGCACACTCCACCCCCCTTTCTCCGGAGGCGGCACGGGAAACGGCGGGTCTATCGGCTGCAGAGCCTTGTCATATACCTGAGAGCCAGCTATGAAGAACCCATTCCACGTGACACCTGACATAACACCCTTGATCGTATCCGGCGGCGGGCTGAACTTCCTCGACGCCGGGTCATATATCAGCACCTCGGGCTTTTCCTGACCAAAGCTGCACAGTATCCGTCCGTCTGGCAAGGCCGACACATAACGCAAATACATGTTCGGAGGCGAGGGAGCACCGCAGTCCTCGACCTCGTATGTCGTCAGATCGAGCGCGCCTAGTTTGCCGCCGCCGTAGGTCCCGCCGTAGATGCGGCCGTCTCCGCCCATAGCCAGGTTCCAGATGTAACTCTCGCCCGGAAACTTGGAGACCCGGACAAACTCCATTTTCTTCAGGTCGAAGACCATAAACGCGCCGTCGTAGAACGTGCCGACGATCAGCCTGTCGCCGGGGACCTCATTCAAGGCCCAAGAACCCGCCCCCGCCGGCGCCCGGATCACCCGGCCTGTGTTCTTCTCGTAGTCGATGAATATGAGCTCACAGCCGGACTGTTCGTTCATGTTGGTCAGCACGAAACGCTCACGGCCGTCGGCCCGATCTCTGACCACGCGCGTGGCCAGCACGTTCTTCGCCCGGCAGGGCTGACCCAGGTGCTCTATCCGGCCCGGGACCGTCCCTATCCCGATCAGTGCGGCGACCCCTATCATTGCCTGCATCTCAGCTCCTCCAGCTCATCGTCCGCTACATCGACCAGCCCAATCTCACGCGATTGTACGTGCGAAACCCCGGGTGTGCGGCGAAGCCGTGCCCAGGGCAGCATTTCTTGCACGTGAGGCTGTTTCGATAGGGGCGTTTTCGGGGATTCCCCCGCTTAGTTGAGGCGCGTCGAATCGCCGAAAAACGCCAGGGCCGCGTTCTACCACAAGACCCTCGACTTGCCGGTTACCCTTTTCTACCAGAGCTTGCGTATCCCTTCAGGGCCGCGCAAGCGTACGATCGGCCTCAGGTCGGATACGACGCGCTCAAGTGAGGATATCCCGGTAACCGCGACGTAGTCCCCGACATTCACGCCTGGCAGCCCCACGTCCGGCACAATCACCTTCATCGAGCCGTTGGCCGACCCGTCGCTTATCATCAGCTCGTGCTCACCGACCCATACTACCCGTCCGGCCACGGTTACAAGCAAGCCGACATTGTTCAGGCCGATTCCGCCGGTTGCCCCGGGCGTATGCGCGTTAAAGTCGGCTCCGCCGAGCCGCGCGCCAGTCAGGAACAGCGGCCCGGGAACGCGTCCCGCATCGGACGGCTGCTCGAGCACGATTGCCGGGCTTAGAATCGCGCGTTCCCCAACCGGGTTGAGTCCCATCACACCGCCGACCGTCACCACCGCGCCGACGTCCGGCCCCGTCCCCATCACCAGAATGCCCGACGTGCGGTTGGCCTCCTCGATGTAACAGCTACCCGAGAAGCTCGCGGTTACGATCTTGTTCTCGAGCGCTACGGGCGCGCTGTCCGCAAGCGCCTTTGCGTCCGCAATGGTGTCGGCCCTCGGGGCAAGTCGGATGCCGTCGGATGACCCCGCCGTGCTCCAAGCCCCCGCGCCGTTACGAGCCCTGACAGATACGTAGTAGGTCGGCCCGACGGAAAGCCCGGGCTCGGGGATTGAGATTACCGCCTCAGAAGCCGATCCGGCCGACGTCCAGCCGAGCACGTCGCCAGCGCCCGCGCTCGTGCCCACTGCGTAACTGAACTCGCTCACACCGGAGTCCGGATCACTGGAGCTCCACTGCGCGTGAAGTTTGGTCCTGGAACCGGAATATGGGCCGTCATCCATTACCACGGGTACGGCGGGAGGGCTTGCGTCGTATCTGAACGTGAAGAGAGTTGTCCATTCGTGCGCGTCGTTTCCTGCAGCATCACGAGCACGCACCCTCAGGTAGTAAGTCCCGGTGCTTGTAGGTGCCGGATCGCAGGACGGGGAACTGACGTAAGTGCTGGAAGTCCCCTGCTCATCCGGCCCGAAGTAGACCCAGTATCCGGCGACGCCCGACGCGTCATCCGAGGCCCCGCTCCACGCGAAGGCAGGGTCGGACACGCTGGACTGCCACTGTCCGTTTTGCGCGCCGTGTGTTTCGACCGCCGTTGTCGGGTTCTGCGGAGGAGTGCCGTCAAACTTGTACGGCCCGAGATCGAGCGTGCCGTTCGGAACCCCTTCTCCATTGAATCCCCTCACGTGTAGATACCAGTTGCCGGCCGAGGTTGCGGTCAGTATGAGGTTTCCCGTATTCCAAACCGGCTCCGCGCCGGAGAACGAGTG
Organism: Armatimonadota bacterium; assembly: GCA_049969195.1. GTDB lineage: Bacteria > Armatimonadota > UBA5829 > UBA5829 > UBA5829 > CALJES01. The sequence continues at coordinate 13,728 of JBMFPI010000032.1, read as the reverse complement.
TGTCGGGCTCTGGTCCCAGGCGTATCTGTACCCCGAAACCGTTCCCTGTCCGAATCCGCCGACCGCCGTGAACACAAACTGTCCCGAGCTCGTCCACACGCCCACCGGCTTGCTGCAAGTGATGTTCGACGTGCTCGGAGGCGCCGACAGCGTCCACCTGGTCGCAGGAGCCGAGTTCCAACTGTCCAGTGAACCGTTGAAAGCACGCAAGATGCGAGTATACGCGGTGTTCGGCGCCAATCCACCTTCGTCGATGTAACCCGCGCTGCCCGTGCCGGCCAGAGCGCCGCACGTGCCCATGGTCTGGTAGGCTGCGTCGATCACCTTAAACCCGACCTCGTTCGACGAGTTGTCGGTGAAGTGCCACCGGATGGAATTTGTGCCGAGAGCTTGCGGTGTGAGCATCGTCGGGGCCGGATGTGGCTGCGATGCATACATGGCGCAGTCGTCGAACCAGCTCTCGACGTTTACCCGGTAATGGAACCCGTACGCGACCATGTTCAGACCATAAGTCTGGGTATCCGGGGTTCGGTCCATGGTGCAAACCAGGTCGCCGTCGATGTAAGCCTTCACGTCCGATGAGCCTGTATACGGCAGGAAGTCGAGCGTGAACCTGTGCCACCCGGCCGTCCGCGTCCTGCAGGCCGCGCCCGGCCAATACCAGCCCGTGCAACCCGAGCCGCAAACCTTATAGTAGCCGACGCTGTAGGTTGTCTGCGAGCCGGGTGATGCGCTGTAGGTGCCTATGTAGTAAATCGCCCGGACGCTGTTGTTTGTGTCCAGACATCTGACCTGCAGTCCCTGCCGGCTCGCGTTGCTAACCGCGACGCCAGCCCCGGAGGTAAACACCACTCCGTCAGCGTAGTAGTCGAACCTCTCCGTAACCGCGCGCACGCCCCAGTGCCCGACCCAGATTCTCGCGGTCCCCGCCGGGATGGTACCGACGACCGTATACGGGTGCCAGCTTCCGTCGGTTAATATGTTTGAAGAATAGTCCGTGCGAATCTCCGTTCCCGCGCCGTCGAAGAACCGCACGAAGCAGCGCGGCGGCGTCGAATAGCTCCCGCCGGGCCATTTGGACCACATAGAAAGTGAATACGATTCTCCCTCGGCAAAGCCGGAGGAAATCTCTTTGTATGCCCCGGCAGTCCAGCCGCCGTCGTTCGCGTCCAGGCAGTAGCCCGTGATCCCGCCGGGCACCGTCGAAAGGGTCGCGTATGAGAGGGGATAACCGACCCAACCGTCGGTTCCGCACTCCATATCTCCGATGTAGCCCGCACCGGAACCGTCGAAGAAATACGTCTCGAACCTCGCCGCGCCGAACCCCGGCACGAACCTGTGGCCAATCAGACATCCCTGGTTCGGATCGGCGGAGGTGCGTGTCCTAATCGAGTTGGCCCCACAGAATGTACCGTGACTGCGCGAAGAATCGATAACGGGCGGATACTCGCCCGGCATCGGGCTCTGAACAATGTTCTCCCAGTAATCGAGGTTCGCGAAGCCGTCTTCGAATATGGGAACCTCAGCAGGGAACGTGGTCGCGTTGGCCGTGTTCGACGCGGCAGAGAGGTTATTGGCCGCGTCCCTGGCTTTCACGAAGTAGCTGTAGGTGGTATTTGGCGACAGGCCGTTGTCCTGGAATGAAGTCGCGGAGGTCGAGCCGATTTCAACGCCTCCTCGATAGACCCTGTAATCCACCACGCCGACGTTGTCGCTCGATGCGGTCCACGATAGATTGATCTGGGAGGGTGACACAGCGGTCGCGGTGAGATTGGTCGGAGCTGTAGGCGGCTGGGTGTCGATGGGCGTGAGCGAGAAGTCCTGCGTTGTAGTCTGCCCGGGATTGACCGTCACCGGCGCGCTTACAGGATTGAACCCGCTCGCGCTTGCGTTCAGGGTGTAGTTCCCGGCCTCGACGTCGCTGAACGTATATATCCCCGAGCTGTTCGTCGAAGTGGACGGCCCGCCCGATATCGACACCGCCGCCCCGGAAATCGGCTGACCGTTCGCGGCATTTCGGACTGTACCGGTTATGTTGCCCCTAGCGGGGTTTACGGTAATCGTCCACGCTATCTCGTCGCCAAACCACGTCACGCCCTCCTGAACCAGCCTGTAGCGCTCTACATATACACCCGGGGTTGATGGCGCTTTGAGAATAAACGTGAACCGCCCGATCTGCCCCTGGGTCACGCTGCTCTGATCGACGTCGGTCGGACGATTCGGTCCGATCCAGTTTGCCGGATTGTAGAACGGGCTGGACCGGTCCTGCGGGCTGGACGTGCCGAGCCTGGTGTTACCGTGTGTCCACGTGCCTGTCCCGTTGTTTACGTATTCGACCCAAGCTACGGCCGTCTCACCGGCGGTCATCGTGGAGGGATACGACTGTGCGTGATAAGTCGCCGCCCAGGTTGGCGGGGGAGGTGTTCCCTGCACCTGCTGGATGTAGTAGTTCCAGTCCCAGCCATTACCCGGGTCCGTATGAGTGCCGCAGCAGCAGCGCGTCACGTCTATGTGGCCGAGTATACCCGGCCCCACCGTCCGCTTCTCCTTCGGAATCCCCCAGTCGTTGCAGATGTCGCGCGTGAGCAACGCGGAAGCGTCGTAGAGCGTCTGGGGGTGGCTCGGCGATGAAGCATATCCCTCGTGTTCCAGCCCAATCGAACGCGAATTGTAGCAGCTAACGTGCCACGCCACCTGCCCCTCTCGCACCATCTGCCAGATGGTGCCGTTCTCCGCAATGACGTAATGAGCAGAAACGCTCGAGTTGCAGTTCTTGAACCACGATCGGGCTCCGGCAGCGGTTCCCTCGATAGTGTGGATCACGACGGTGTCCTTTGTGGTCCACGTGGTGCTGTAGTTGCAGGTGGGAGCCGGATCCCATATGGCTGGCGGGTAATCGGTAGACTGCAGGATCGGTGGGGCACCCATAAAGGCCACCCGCGGCGGCTCCAGCGACTTGAGATCGACCGAACCGATATCCTGCGGATCGAATCGGAACCGCTCGCCGACACTGTTGACGTGGTCGAGGCCCGCCGCGAGCTTTTCGAAGACCTCCATCGCGAAGAACCGGCTGTTCTCTTCGTCCAGCCCCGCATACTTGATCACCACGTCCAGCCAGGCCTGCAGGCCCTTAGACCGGTCGATGCCCATGCTCGTCGCCGTCGCGTCAAGCACTGCCGCCGCAGCGTGAATATTCGCCGCCGGGTCAATCTTGAGGACCTCGACGGGCTCGCCGGTGAGCGAGGCGCCGAACGAGAGCGAATTCCCTCCCAGACTATTGTGGCGCAGGGCCATCACTCCGTAACCGCCCTCGATCGTGGGCATGCCGCCGCGATTCTCAAACGCGCTTCCGAAATAGCCGAGCGTCAACAACAGCGGAAGTGGAACATTGTACTGCCTTGACGCCGACTCGAAGAACGGCATCAGCGCAACAGACCACCCGGCCTCTCCCGTCGCGCACGGCAGATTTGCGGTCTCAAGGCCCTCAAACAAATCTTCGGCCGAGGCTGACGTCGCGCACAGCACCCAGCCGACAACTAGTAGAAATCCGACCAAGCCATACGGCTTCATTAGGCTCCCCTACCCTTCAACTCTCTGGACACTTGATGAGTGTCCCGTTTTACAGCCTTCTGCGGCTTCATTTTCATTATACTTCAGGTTCAGTCGCTCCGTCAAGGCATTCGGGGCCGCAGTATCGATTCGGTATTGCGGGCGCGAGCGCAAAGGACCCCGTCATCCTCAACTTGATTCAGGATCGATCCGCGCGCCGTCGTGCGCTCATTCGCAGTGCTTCGTCCGCGGTTGGCGCGATTCTGCCTTCTGGTAAGATGGACCTGAGTTCCCGAGGCCGGCGAGTGTGCCGCGAAAATTGATGGCAGTGCGCGCTTGCCGAGTGGTCCGACCCAGCCATTCCCGCAGCATAGATCAACCCCCTTCGAACCCCACCGCCGCGCGGTCTCGTGCATGGGTCACGTGCTGTTACCCGACCACCGCTCGATCATCGACTTCGCGGTAAGCCCGATAATCTTGCGTTTATCGGAATCGCTGATTCGCGCATACAGAATCGGTGCCAGGCTGAACATCAGCGGCAGGTCAGGCATGTCCGAGCCGAAGACGATCTTGTCAGCGGGCATGGCATCCACCATAGCCTCTACATCTCCGAAGTTCAGCGCCGCACAGGTGCACTGGAACACGTTCTCGCGCGCGGCCACTACCTCCGCATAGGTCGGGGCGAAATAGTGACCCACGATGAAGCAAGCCCTGTTGAACGTCGCCGCGAGCTTGTCCAGGTATTCCGGGGGACCCCAGTCGTGCGAAAGGATCATCCACGAGTTCTCGTGCGCATACTCGAACGCGGGAAACAGCCCCGGCCCCTCGATCGGGTACTTCTGATAATGCGAGATCAGCTTTATGCCGCGCAGGCCCATCTGCCGACACCGCTCGAGCTCGGCCCTCATCTCGGTATGGTAATGGGGGTTCACCAGCGCGAAGCCGATCAGCCGGTCGGGAAACGCCCTCACGGCCTCAGCGGCGATATCGTTGCCGTAGGCGTAATCGGAGGTGATCCCAGCGAACGAGAACGTGATCGCTAGGTCCACACCGATCCGGTCCATCTCGGCAATCATATCCGCAGCCGAGCTGTCCGGCAGGTGATAGATGATGCTTCGCCCGCCGATGTGAGTATGGCAGTCGACTACGTACTCGCCGTCGAGCCTCTCCCTGAGCATTGCGATCCGCCGGAACCTGGAATCCAGGCTTCTCATGATGCCACACCTCCCATCAGCGCTCGCAGGTTGTCCCCCGCGATGAGCCTCTTGTCCTTTTCGGATATGTCGGCGTAGGCGACCTGCCCGATAGCGCACGCGGGATCCCGCACGGGCATCCGCGTGCCGAACAGAAGTCGGTTCGCTCCGAACTCCCGCGAGATGAACTCGACCGCGTGATGCGCCCACAAACCCGAAATCTCAATGTGCAGGTTTGCATGTCTTTCCAGCAACTGATAAAGCAGCCGGTTCGACGACCTGAACCGCGCTTGCGAAAGGACAATCGGCAGTTGCGGATGCTTTTCACACAGCGCATGAACCGCGTCCCAATCCGTGCGGTCCTCGGCCCAGGTGTCGAGCTCAACATCCGGGTCCAGAAAAGTCGGCACGCGGTGCTTCTCAAGCTCGTCGAGCAGCTCGCCAATGCACCACTCGGAGATCGGAAAGGAATACATCCCATAGAACAACCGGGCGGCCCGAACACCACTTGACACCATTTCGTCGACCAGAGCCGCAGGCGCCGGCATTTCGCGGGATCGAGGCGGAAGCAGGGACCAGCATGGGTAGAGGTTGTCTACGGACCTTGTCAGGTCGATGATTGCGCAGTTTCCGTCCACGGGATGCAGTTCCCGCGACATCGAATGTGTCACGAGCGCCTCAGCGATGCCGAAGTGTCTCATCTGATCGAGCAGGTCCTCCGCCGTGTAGAAGGAACCGGCCCTGAGCGTCTTGTAGCGCCCAACGTAGCAATGCGCGTCAAAGAACCTGAGATCTTCCATTGCTTTCCTCCAGTCCCGTTGTGAGCCCGGCGATCCGGTGTCCGGGGTCGCTGCACCCGTAATGACCGCGATTGGCGTGCGTTATCGATCGAACCGGTAGATCAAATACCGCCCGCGGCGTGAGACCAGCTTACCGCCCGCCGGCAGGCCGTCGAGCCGGTCCTCCTGCCCTATCACAAGAAACGACCGCAGCCCGCGAACGGCATTCGCCATAGCCTCAGGGGTCTTCTGCGGCAGAACTGGCCTTCCGGCGTAAAACGGTAGCGCCGACTGAGGCGGCGAGAGCTGATAAGCGAAAACAGGTAGTTCCGGGCGCGCGATCCGCCGTACCTCCTTCGCCACCGCCACTGCCGGCTCGGCTAGTGCGCGCGAAGCGATCGGAAGCGCAAGCCCAATCGCGCAAAGAGCCATGACACCAGCCCCGACGCAGAGCGCCGCGAACGCAAGCGTCACGCGACGTTTCAGAAGCGCGACAAGACACAAGAACACTCCCGCAACAAGCGACAAACCCATCGCACCCAGCGCCGTACCGGCGCCGGGCACAGGATGCGGTATAAACCTCGGCCCAAGCAAAAAGGCGCCTGCGACCACTGCCGCCAACGCCGTCGCAACCATTGCGTATCGCCGCAACGAATCGGTTGCCTGCCCGTCGACTGCTTCTGACCACAGTCGACCTATCAGAAGCGCCGACGCCGGGTATACCGGATAAACATAAGCGGGCAGTTTGGAGCGTGATATGGAGAAGATAAGGACCATTGCCACGATCCAGACCCCCGCAAAAAGAGAGGCCTCCTCGGCCGAGTCCGTCGAGTTAATCCTGACGAACCTTATCCACGCGAGCGGTATGAACACACTCCAGGGAAAGAATCCGACCAGATAAGTGGGAACATAGAAATAGAAAGGCATGTTGTGCTGGAAATCCTGACCGAGAGCGCGCTGCACGTTCTGGTGCAGGATAAACTCCCGCAGGAACTCACCCCGCGTCTGCACCTGCACAGCGGTGTACCAGGGCAGCGCCACCAGCACGAACACTGCAAACCCCGCAAGCGGCGTCGCCGCAAGCAGAACGCGCGGCTGTCTGCGGACCGCAGCGAACGCTAGCACCGTCCCAGCGATCAGTACCGGCCCGGCAGGCCCTTTGACCAGAGCCGAAAGCCCCGCCGCCGCCCAGAACACCAGATAACCGCGCCTCGAAAGCAACCCGAGCCGAGCGAGCAAGAACGTTCCGAGCGACGCCGCAATCGCGAGCGCAAAAAGCATGTCGAGCAGTGCCATTCGGGCCAGGCCGATGGTCATGATGCACGTCCCAAGTGCAAAACCCGACATAAGCCCCGCGCGCCGTCCGAAGAGCTTTGTCCCGAGCCACACGCTCAGCGCCACGAGAACAAACCCGGCCAGGCACGAGGGCAGCCTCGCAGCAAACGAGTTCGCACCGAGAAGACGGATCGATGCCGCCATCAGCCAGTACGCCAGCGGCGGCTTCTCGAAGAACGGCAGGCCGTTCACGGCCGGCACAACCCAGCTCCCGCCGGCGGCCATCTCACGCGCGCACTCGGAATAGAGGCCTTCGTCAAGCCCCACGAGCGGCGTCGCCCCAAGACGCCACGCGAAGAGCGCCAGACACACCAGCGTCAGCGCTACGTACGGCGTCACCGACTTTCGCACTCGTGTGCCTCCTGCGATGCAGCTCGAACTGACGTTAACAAGCCGTCAGCCTCCGCACGGCAGCTGTCCTCGCCAGATCGATTGCCCGCCGGGCCTGCGTTCGGCGGCGGGGTCCCGGGCTTCTCGTCTCCTGCGGTGGCAGGAGCCGCAGGCGTGGCCTTTGCACGGATTAATCTCGCACACGCAATACCTATGAGCGCTCCGAGAGTCCAACCAACCAGCACATCCAGCGGAAAATGCGCCCCGACGTATATCCGCGAAGACCCGACGAGCGTTGCAAGCGGGATAAGCACA
>JBMFPI010000032.1:0-6217 GCA_049969195.1 Armatimonadota bacterium | reverse complement strand
CACGAACCCCGAGGCGGCTGCGGCGACCGCAAACACCGTCAAAGCATGCCCGGAAGGAAAGCTCCCCCAAAAAAGCGGGTGGCCAACGGCACGGGCGTCAAAGAGTACTGCGAGCGGCCGTGGACGGTCGAATACCCCCTTTGCGACCTGCGCGGCGATGCTCCCCAGGGCACAGGCGATCAGCCCCGCGTATCCGGCCTTCCTCAGAGACGCCCTGTCCAGCACCCACCCGAACAGCGCAAGAACCAGACACAAAGCAACCTGAGCGGCACCCGTTCCGAGCGCGCTTGCCGCGAGCATTATCCAGTCCAGCACCGGGTTGGCTAGGCCTGTGTTGATCTGTTTGAAGAGCAAGATATCGATATGCTGTATAGTCACGTCGGGAAGATTATACACCATGTGCCGGCCGTGCCGAACCGCAGGCGTGTAATCGGGACAGTTCGGCGCGAATCACGTTATGCTGAACCTGTTTTCAGCATCCATGCGCCGAAAGGGGTCGATCCTGAATCAGGTTCACCATGGCGGGCTCCCGGGCATTTGAGCCCGCAAGACTGAACCGATACGTGCAATCGAGACCATTGCGTCAAAACGAAAAAGCGGCGTTTCTGCCGACTCTACACCCCTCGCGACGGGCCGGGGTATGTGACCCCGGAAGACGAAGACTGCCTCTCGCCTTACGGGAGAGGGTCGGGGTGAGGGGTTGTATTCTGCGTAAGTGGTGATCGTCCGTAGTATGTTGCCTGGAACGATCAAGAGCGGGCGCAGGGACGTTACCGAAGCACAACCCACACAACTTCATTCGTTGGCACGTTGCAAATTCTGGGTTTGAAAAGGGCGCAGAATGTGGAAACAATGACTTGACAGTAGCATAGTCAAATCATATAATATGGGCTAGCGGCAATCATAGCATATTATCTGTGCCTGGTTGTCTGGGTCAGCGGGCACGGTCATAGCTATCGCTAAACCCCTGGAGGTGAACTCAATTGGCTAAGACAGTCGGCATCGACCTCGGAACGACAAACAGCGTGGTGGCGGTCATGGAAGGCGGCGAACCAGTCGTCATCCCCAATGCCGAAGGTAGCCGGACCACGCCGTCAGTTGTGGCCTTCTCAAAAACCGGCGAGCGCCTGGTCGGCGTGACCGCCAAACGGCAGGCCATACTTAACCCGGACCGCACTATCTCGTCCATCAAACGCCATATGGGCACTGATCACAAGATCAAAATCGACGACAAGACCTATACGCCCGAAGAAATCTCCGCCATGATACTCCAAAAACTCAAGGCGGACGCGGAGGCTTATCTGGGCGAGCCGGTCACCGAAGCGGTCATAACCGTGCCTGCCTACTTCAACGATATGCAGCGCACCGCGACAAAGCACGCCGGAGAGATCGCGGGCCTGAAGGTGCTGCGGATTATCAACGAGCCGACCGCGGCATCGCTTGCTTATGGGCTTGATAAGAAAGGCAACGAGACGATACTCGTCTGGGACCTCGGCGGCGGCACGTTCGACGTATCGCTGTTGGAGGTCGGCGAAGGCGTCTTCGAGGTTAAGTCCACATCCGGCGATACTCACCTGGGAGGCGACGACTGGGACGAGCGCATCGTCAACTGGATTTGCGACGAGTTCAAGGCTCAGCAAGGAATCGATCTCAGGAACGACCGCCAGGCCCTCCAGCGGGTTCGTGAGGCCGCGGAGAAAGCCAAGATCGAGCTTTCGTCTATGGTCCAGACGAGCATCAACCTGCCTTACATCACCGCGGACGCGTCCGGCCCGAAGCACCTTGACCTGAACCTGACGCGTGCCAAGTTCGAGGAGCTCACCCGCGACCTGCTCGAGCGGTGCATCCCGCCGTTCAAGCGTGCCATCGCCGACGCAAAGATAAGCGAGAGCGATATCGACGAGATCATCCTCGTCGGCGGCGCAACCCGAATGCCGATGGTGCAGGAGCTCGTGAAGAAGCTCGCGGGCGGAAAGGAGCCGAACAAGAGCGTCAACCCTGACGAAGTCGTGGCCATCGGAGCCGCGATTCAGGCGGGTGTTCTCGGCGGAGAAGTCAGAGACGTTGTGCTCCTGGACGTGACGCCGCTCACGCTTGGCGTCGAGACCCTGGGCGGCATCACCGATAAGCTCATCGAGCGCAATACGACCATTCCGACCCGCAAGTCCAAGATCTATACGACTGCAGCCGACGGCCAGACCGAGGTCGAGATCAACGTCCTGCAAGGCGAGGCGGAGATGGCTCAGTATAACCACAGCCTCGGCAGGTTCCACCTGACGGGGATCCCGCCGGCGCCCAGAGGCGTGCCTCAGATCGAGGTCACGTTCGACATTGACGCCAACGGCATAGTAAACGTCTCCGCCAAGGACCTGGCAACCGGCAAGCAGCAGTCTATCACCATCACGGGCTCCACCAGGCTCTCCAAGGAAGAGATCGATAAGATGATGAGAGAGGCCGAGCTGCACGCCGAGGAAGACCGCAGACTCAAAGAGGCCGCTGAAGCCAAGAACCGGGCCGAGCAGCTCGTCTATCAGACCGAGAAGATGCTCAAGGACCTCGGTGAGAAGGTCCCCTCCGACGATAAGCTCGCGGTCGAAAACGCGATCTCCGATCTGAAGTCGGCGATCGAGTCGAACGACACGCAGCGGATCAAGACCGCGTCGGATGCCCTGGAACAGCAAACCTATAAACTGGCCCAGCTTCTCTATGCTCAGACAGGCCAGGCCCAGCCCGGTCCGACGGCAGAGCAGACCGCGGCTCCCGGCGGTGACGGCCGATCGAGAACCGACGAAGACGAAGGCGTTATTGACGCCGAGTTCAAAGCCGAATAACACAAGACTGATACGCAAGGTGCCGGCGGCGACCGGCCCGGCACCTTGCACTCAATCATACTAAATCCATAAAGACCGGAGGTGTGCCATGATAAGCAGATGGGATCCCTTTAGAGACCTGAGCGTCCTGCAAGACCGGATCAATCGCATCTTCAACGAGCACAGCCGGGCGGAGGAGCCCGGCAGCCGGACCTGGGCCCCGGTTGTGGACATTCTTGAGACACCCAGCGACCTCATCGTTCGGGCAGAGATTCCGGGGGTAAAGCGCGAGGAGATCGATGTCGAGGTAACCGCGGAGTCGCTGACCATTCGCGGGGAGCGCAAGTTCGACACGGAGAACAAGGACCAGTATCTGCGCGTTGAGCGCCCATACGGTCCGTTCCAGAGGTCGTTCTCCATAGGCGTGCCGGTCCAGCCGGACAAGGTCAGGGCCACCTACAAGGACGGGCTCCTGGAGATCATCGTGCCCAAGGCTGAGGAAGTCAAGCCGAAGAAGATCCAGGTCAGCGCTGAATAACAAACCACCGCGGCGTTCGCGAGCCTGCGGGCCGTCAGCTAGGTGCACGCTCGATCCCCAGGCTCGCGGACCCGATGACTGGGAACGGTTATGCCTACAGCTTACAAAGATTATTATAAGATACTGGGCGTCGACCGCAACGCGACCGAGAAAGAAATCAAGGCCGCGTTCCGGAGGCTTGCGCGCAAGTATCACCCGGACGTAAACCCGGGCGATAAGGCGGCTGAAGAGAAGTTCAAGGAGATCAGCGAGGCGCACGAGGTACTCTCCGACAAGGAGAAGCGCAAGCGCTACGACCAGTTCGGACAATACTGGGAACAGATGGGTCAGCAGCAAACGCAGTCCGGGGCGCCGCCGGGGTGGGAAACTTTCGTGTTCGACTTCGGCGACTTCCAGCGCGGACGCACGCGGAGCGAGCGGTTCGACCTGGGCGGAGAGTCGGGCTTCAGCGACTTCTTCGAGATGCTCTTCGGCACGGGCCGACCCGACGCGGGCGGCGCAACCAGGCGGGCTTCCCGCGTTCAGACGCGCGGCCGCAATGTCGAAGCCGAAATGGAGGTCTCGTTTGAAGAAGCGTTTCACGGGGCCAAGAAGGAGTTCACCATCGACGGCAGGCGCATCGAACTGACCATACCAAAGGGGGTCAAGGACGGACAGAAGCTCAGACTTGCCAATCAGGGCGAAGAAGGGCCCGCCGGCAGAGGCGATTTGATTATTACGGTCAGGGTGCGCAAGCATCCGATGTTCGAGAGAAAGGATGACGACCTTTACGTAGAGGTTCCTGTGGACTATGTGACCGCGGCGCTCGGGGGAGAGGTTCACGTGCCCACGCCCTCGGGACGGGTCACTATGAAGATCCCACCCCGAACGTCCAGCGGCACAACTTTCAGGCTGCCCGGCCAGGGCATGCCCAAACTCAAGGCAAACGAGCGCGGAAACCTGTACGCAAAGGTGCGCATCCAGATCCCGGAGGTCCTTTCCGAAAAAGAAAAGGAGCTTCTGGAACAGATAAGAAAGTCCAGGCAGGGCAGGGTCTGAATGAATCCGGCTCAGGCTAATGGATGAGATGGGTAGAGCGCTGCCTGCTCGCAGCTCCATCGGCAGGATCCAGCGAGTGTTGCGGCAGCCGTAAAACTTGGTGCAACCGGCCCGCGCTCAACCAGTCGGCGGGTAACTTCTGCCGGCACCCGGAAGCAGACGCGCCGACGTGAAAGCGAGGTGTCTGATATGCCGCGTGAAAACAAGGGCGAAGCGGCTCCCGTTGAGGTCAATAAAGACGAGCCCTTATATATGATAAGCGTTGCCGCGAAACTGTGCGACCTGCATCCTCAGACGCTGAGGATGTACGAAAGGCTGGGGCTAGTTCGGCCTGCAAGGATCTCGAGCAAGAACCGGGTCTACTCACAGGCGGACATTGAACGCCTTCGCCAGATCCAACGTCTGACCCAGGATATGGGGGTCAATCTGGCAGGGGTTGAGGTCATACTCGATTTGCTGGACAAGATGCAGAAAATGCAGGAGAGTATGCAGTCCGAAATCGATCGGCTGCGCAGGATTATGGAGGAGCAGGCAAAGCGGCTTGAGGACTTCAGCCGCTCATAGGCAGCCCAAGTTCGCTCGTATAGAAACCGACTCGCTTTCGCAGCATGCAGCGTAACTCCGGGCCGGGGTAACATCCCCCGGCCCGTCAAGAGGGAGTTTACCACCCTTACCCCGACCCTCTCCCGTCGATGGAGAGGGCGGTCTACTTTCGCCGATAGCCTGGATAACATACTTCCCCTATCCAAGGATACACATCGTACCCCGGCCTGTCCCGATATGACATCGGAAGAACGCACACCCAGCGATTTCGGCCGTTCGATGCCCCTCGACTAAGCGAGAGAATCGCCGAAATCGCGCCCACTTCATGTGCTGCGGGAACGACTGCTGTGCACGAATCCGCAAGCCTCTCCCGTCAAAGGAGAGAGAGTCTTCGTCTGTCCTGAGGTCAAAGGTTCCCGCAGCGTACGAAGCTCGCACAATCCGTGCCGGCAGCGTGCCGGGCGAACTTTACAACCGGGGTAACATCGCGAGTCCGACACGACACTAGGTCGGAGAGAGCGCTAAAGTGATCGTCCGGGCATGCTGCCCGCACCCCACAGTTTGTCACCCTCGCCTCGACCCTCTCCCATCGAGGGAGAGGGGGTTTTCGTAGTATGTCACCCTCACCACCGCGCTGTCACGTCAAGCTAGAAGGGGTTCAGCTTGCGGATGGGGCGGGGAGCGTTGGCCCATCGCCGAAGGGGCCGGGATTAGGCTCTATTGCGACAACCTCAACTCGGCCCGGTGGGGTAAACGCCGGGTGCGGAGGATTCGTTAACATCGGAGGAAGATCGAAGCCGTTGGGTAAGTAAGCGATAAGCTGATCGAAAGGACGTGGTCGAGCGATGGAAACGGGTTTGGGATGGTTTGGAGCGGCTGCAGGCGCGGTCGGGTTCGTGCTGACCTTCGCGATTTCGCGACTCTCCGGAGAGGTCAGGGCCGCAGTGCAGGCTGACGAGTGCAGACGCGCCCGGCTTGAGGCGGGGCTGACCGCATTGCTAACGCTGATCTTCTGGTGGGTCGCGATGAGATCCGGGCCGCCATTTTCCCGCGGGCAGACGCTCGCGTACGGGTTTCTGATCGGCGGCATTTCGAGCGCTCTGATGTGTCTCGCGGCGTATTGGCTGGGGGTCGGGAGCACGGCCGGGCCCCCGCTGGCGAGGCACTTGGCTTATTATGCGCCCGCGTTTCTGGCGCTCGGCAGCGTCTCGTTCACGTATGCGATTTTCCACGCGTACCCCTCGCACGCCGTGACGGGGTTTGCGATCGGAGCCGTCATGGGGGCGAT
>JBMFPI010000031.1:0-16160 GCA_049969195.1 Armatimonadota bacterium | reverse complement strand
CTCCACGCACTCAGCAATGGAGACAGTATGAACCAGCAGCAAACACCTCGCAAGGTGCGGATGGTTTGACGGTTACCCCGATTCTGACTTTCGCTGAGTCCGCGCGGGAGATCGGACGTCGGTTCTGGGCAGGTGCGGTGAAACGCGGTGTGTACTTCAGCCCGGGGCACACGTGGTTCATATCGCCCGCTCACGATGACCGCGTGATCGAGCAGACACTCGACGCCTCCGAAAAGGCGATGGCCGAGGCGGTCGGTTAGAACTTCTTGGCACATCGCAACACGTAGCGCTCGCGACCCGGCCGGTTCACCATGCCCGCGCGCTTTTGCTACCACGGAGGCGAAACGGCCGGGTTCGACAGCACGTCAAGGGGGCGCTGGCTTCAATCCCCGCGGCGGAATTGCTTGCTTCGGGAACTCAACTCCGTCCATGATGTCACCAACGCGCCCCCTGCCGTTCCCGAAGCATAGTGAACGCTGTGTGTGTATCCTATCGCAACAATCCCGTCACAAAGGCAACACGCGATGCGTCTTACCCTCACCCTCTCCCTCAAGGAAGAGGGAGACATATGCCCCAACCATTTACTTTACACCCTCTAGGAGGTGTGACCTCTTGCTCGACATCGTTTTGCCGACGCGGAGTGCGGCGTGGTATAATTGAGTAGGCGTGAAGAATGGCTCACGCCGGAGGAGTGCAGTTTGAACCGACATCTGAAAAACCTGGCAGCGGTCGCCTTCATAGTTATCATCGCAATGCTCCTGACGGGCCGCGGGCCGCTCAACCAGAATCACAGCGCCTCAAGGACGGTCGAATACTCGACGGCGTGGGAGATGGTCGCAAGGGGCGAAGTCGTGAGCGGCACCTTCACCAAGGACCAGTTCAGGTTCGAGGACAAGAAGGGCGACAGGTTTGTGACGAACCTTCCCGCTCAGGCACAGGCGCAGTCCGACTTTCAGAGCCACCTTCTCAAGAACAAGGTCAGATTCGGTGTCGAAAAGCCGCTGTTCTCCGACGCGGTCTGGTCGATGCTTCTGACGGTCTTCCTGCCGCTGGGATTCCTGGTTGTGCTGTGGATGCTTTTTATGAGGCAGGCGCAGGCCGGCGGGAACCAGGCGCTCTCGTTCGGCAGGAGTAGGGCCAAGCGGTTGAGCGAGAACGTGCCCAAGGTCACGTTTGACGACGTCGCGGGTGTCGATGAGGCCAAGCAGGAGCTCCAGGAGGTCGTCGAGTTCCTGAAGAACCCGAAGAAATTCCAGGCGCTCGGGGCAAAAATCCCCAAGGGCGTGCTGCTGCTGGGACCTCCCGGGTGCGGCAAGACTCTGCTTGCGCGGGCCATTGCGGGCGAGGCGGGAGTGCCGTTCTTCCATATAAGCGGGTCGGACTTCGTCGAGATGTTCGTCGGCGTAGGTGCGTCCAGAGTCAGGGACCTTTTCGACACGGCCAAGGCGAACCGCCCGAGCCTGGTTTTCATCGACGAGATAGACGCGGTCGGCCGTCAGCGCGGTGCGGGGCTCGGGGGCGGACACGATGAGCGCGAGCAGACCCTCAATCAGCTCCTAGTAGAGATGGACGGATTCGACCCGAACCAGGGCGTGATCCTGATCGCCGCCACCAACAGGCCCGACGTGCTGGACCCGGCTCTGCTGCGTCCCGGCAGGTTCGACCGGCGGATTGTCGTAGACAACCCGGATGCCAAAGGGCGCGAGGAGATATTGAAGGTCCATGTCAGAGGTAAGCCTCTAGCGGACGATGTCAACCTGGAAAGCCTCGCGCGCAGGACCCCCGGCTTCTCGGGCGCCGACCTGGCCAACCTTGTCAACGAGGCCGCACTGCTTGCGGCCCGGCGCGAGCAGACCAAAATATTCCTTGCCGACTTCGAGGACTCGATCGACCGTGTCGTTGCGGGCCCTGAGCGCCGCAGCAGGATAATAAGCGAGAAGGAAAAGGAGATGGTAGCCTACCACGAGGTCGGGCACGCCATCGTCCTCGAGCTTTTGGAGCACGCCGATCCGGTGCATAAGGTATCGGTCTTGCCGCGCGGAATGGCGCTCGGCTACACGATGCAGCTTCCGACACAGGACAAGTATCTCACGACCAAGAACGAGCTCCTCGACAAGGTAGCGGGGCTTCTGGGCGGCCGCGCGGCGGAAGAAATGGTGTTCAACGAGATATCAACCGGCGCTGCGAACGACCTGGAACACGCAACCGAGATCGTCCGCGCGATGGTCTGCGAGTACGGAATGTCCGACAAGATCGGTCCGCTGACCTTGGGCAAGCGCCACGGTAACCCGTTTCTGGGGCGGGATATTATGGAGGATCGCAACTACTCCGAAGAGATGGCGATGTCGATCGACAAAGAGATCCGCGCTACGATGGAGGCCGCCTACGACCGCGCCCGAACCATCCTGCTTGAGAACCGCGACAAGATGGACATGATCGTCAAGATCCTCCTGGAGAAAGAGACCCTTGAGCGCGAAGAGTTCGAGGCGCTTATGGAGGGCGCGAGCGTCGGGCCGGTTTCCAGGACCGATGAACCGACGGAGAAGTCCGTCGAGCCTGAGAGTGCGCCACCCTCGGAGGAAAAGGTCGAGAGGAAGCCAGAGAAGAAGCCCAGGCTTGAGCCGGGGGTGGCGTAGACTGTCCCGGATTTGTGATTGCCGACTACTCCCGTGCAGCCTCGATTTCCCTGAAGTTCGCGGTCGTTGCGATAGAACGCAGATCCAGCGCTTTCGGCGATTCGACGACCCGTAATCAAGCGGGAGGATCGCTGAAAACGCGCCTATCGCAAGAGGGGGTTGAAGTTAGGCATGACAAGCCGCCCTGTGGGTGAGCAGCGCTGTGGTTAGCATCATTTGCCCCGTCTACTGCCACACTGAAGATCACAAGTCGTACTTGGCCGAGGCGCTCGAATCCGTCGCGGCGCAAACGTATCGCGAGACTGAGCTGGTCGTTGTAGATGACTCATCACCGATCGACATCGGCCCCATCGTCCAGGCAACCGAAGGGCTGCCGCCGACCCGCGTCCTGCGCAGCCTGGCGAATCTGGGCCACGCGGAGGCGCGCAACGTCGGCATTCGAGCAGCCGAAGGGGAACTGATCGCGTTTCTGGATCACGACGATGTCTGGCTGCCCGAGAAGCTCGCCAAGCAAGTGGCCGCCCTTGAAGCTGAGCCCGAAGCGGCGATGGTTTTCTGTGACGTGGAGATCATCCGGTGTGGCCGGGATGTCGGTCCTCTTGGGAAAACACCATACATCGATCAGAGCAAAGTTCCGGCGCGGCCGAGCCTCGTGTGGTTTCTGACGCACTCCAACTGTGTGATCACGGTGAGCGCGGTGCTAGTGCGTAGGAAGACGATGGTTGACATCGACCTTTTCGACAGCCGGTACTCGACATCCGACGACTACGACGCCTGGATCAAGATACTTGCGCGCGCGCCCATACTGCACCTTGCGGAGACCCTGGCCCGCTACAGATTGCACGCGCATAACGTCAACTACTCTGCGGACCATCTTATCGACAATCGTTTGCTGACAGCTCTGTTTCTGGACGTCCGGCGCAATCTGAGGCCGCTCGACCAGGCTAGGCTACTACCGACGCTCGCGCGCAAATTGGCCGGGCGTGTCTACTGGACGCTCCGAAGGAGGTAAGCCGCTGTCTTGCGTCGAAGTGTTGTTGTCAAACGTTCGCAATGAGAAACGTCAAAGTAAGGGTCGATAACTTGGACATATCTGAACTACGTAAACGAATAGATGAGATAGATGCCAAGCTCGTCGAGATGATCAACCAGCGAGCCGAATGCGCGCTGGAGATCGGCAAGATGAAGAGCAAGGGCGAGAAGAGCATCTTCGCCCCGGAACGCGAGAAGCAGGTGATGGCAGGCGTCCTGAAGAACAACCGTGGCCCGCTCAGTGATGCCAGTGTGGGCGCCATTTTCCGCGAGATCATCTCGGCCTGCCGCGCGTTGGAAAAGCCGATTAAGGTGGGATACCTCGGCCCGGCGGGGAGCTACTCGCACATTGCCTCGATCCTCAAGTTTGGGGAATCGACCGAGTTCCTTCCGGTCAACACGATCCCCGACGTCTTCAGTGCGGTAGAACATAACGAGGCGAACTACGGAGTCGTGCCGGTCGAGAACTCGACTGAAGGAGTAGTAAGCCACACGCTGGATATGTTCCTGTTGTCGGATCTGCGCATCTGCGCAGAAATCTACGCCCCTATCTCACACAACCTGCTCTCGGCGGGGACCGATATATCCCAGATCAGGCGAGTATATTCCATCGCTCAGGCAATTGCCCAGTGCCGAAACTGGCTGGCGACGCATCTGCCGGGAGTCGAGATACTGGAGGTGTCGTCCACCGCCAAGGCCGCGGTGATGTGCGAGGGCTATCCGACAAGCGCGGCCGTCGCATCCAGCCTGGCCGCCAAGGAATACGGCCTCAACATCCTCGCCGAGGGTATCGAGGACAACCCCCACAACAAGACTCGCTTTCTGGTGGTGGGTTACTCGAAGCCCGAACCGAGCGGCAAGGACAAGACCTCGATTGTCTTCTCCGTGCCGCACAAAGCCGGCTCGCTGTATCACGCTCTCAAAGTATTCGACGAGGCGAAGATTAACCTGACCATGATCGAGTCTCGCCCGACAAAGCAGATGCCTTGGGAATATATCTTCTTCATCGACTTCCAGGGCCACGAGCGGGATGAGATCGTCCAGCAAGCTCTCGCCAAACTCAGCGAGATGGCGCTCTTCGTGAGGGTGCTGGGAAGCTATCCCGAGGCTGAGTAGACAGTGAGAATGCGGCATTGTGGGGAATGTTTGCCGGCATTTTGGCAGGAGTTCTGTTGGGCGGGTTAATCGCCGGGCAGGTGCCGAGTGATTCTGTGGAACCGAGTCGCGGGCTCCAGCGCGCAACATTCTGGTTCGTCGAGGCCAGCAACAGCCCGGAGGAGATCGAGCCTGAAAGCATTGATTCTGCCCAACGTGTTTGCACTTTCCGATACGCATCTTGCTGCGATCGAGAGGTTCGTCCGTGCCGGTGGTACGGTTATCGCGACTGGAAACCTGGGCCTGCGCACAGAGCAGGGTGACGAGCCCGCGCGTGACCGGCACGAAACACTGCAGCGGCTGGTAGGGCTGGAAACCGCCCATTCCGATCAGGGCCCGAGCGAGCTGAACCCGGATTCGGCGACTCGAGTCGACCGGCTGTTCTACGACCACAGGTTAGGACGAGGCCGGGTGCTCTACTGTCCGTCTGTAGTGGAGTGTAAGGCTTTTCAGGATTGGACGAACTCCGCTGAGCCGTATCGGGATGATAGAGGCGGGAACCTGTCACGCACTCTTGCTGAGATCGCACGGCAAGCAGGCAACGCGTGCCCGGTGACGATCACCCGAAGCAATCCCGCCTTGCACGTTCTAACCACCGTGTACAGGCGCGGGCGACGACTCCTGATATCGATTCTAAATTGCTCCGGCGCGGACATCACGAACGGAAGAACCGTCCCGACTCCGTCGCAAGTCGTCTGGGGCCCGACAGTTGATCTTACTCTCACATTTCCCAGGGCACCTTGCGCCGCTCGATTAATATCCCTTGACGCTGAAGAGAACCGGTCTTTCGTACGGCCCGATAGGAGCGTCACTATTCGCTCTCCTAGGAGGTTCGGAGTTCTGGTTGTCGACGAGTGACCGGTACGCAGGGGATGTGCGCTACATCCGATGAGACGGGCTGGCGCAGGGGTGGCGGGAACTGTTATGAGGGAGAGTTCAGTTCCGCGGGAATCCGATCGTGCTGAACTCGTTTCAGCGTCCAGTCGCCGAAAAGACGGATCCTAAATTCGAGGTCAGGATGACAGGGTCCTCGGCTGTTTCCTATCCCGCGGGAACGACCGGGGTATCTAACCCGCCAAGCCTGTGCAGAGCTAGGTTCGCACAGCACACAGAAGGAGTCTATCACCCCCACCCCGACCCTCTCCCGTCGAGGGAGAGAAAGATATATACGCCAACCATTTGCAGGGGGAGATATACGCCCTGACCATTTAGAAAGGGAGATACATACCCTAACCATTTTGCTTTATAGGCTCCAGGTTTACTTTACGCCGTCCAGGAGGAATGACCCTTGACGCAATTCTGCTTGCGTTGTGACCCGATCTGGTATATACTATCAGCCATACCTTTTCAACGCCGGCGCATCGACGGGTGGGATCTCTGGCGCGGATTGCTTTGCCTTCCTGCGAGTGATCGACCTACGTTTGTTGAAGTGCCCCGTTGAAGAACGCTGTGGGAGTAGGATCCCGGAAAGAAGGCGAGCAATTTGGCCACAAAGTCACTCTACGTGGGCAATTTGCCCTACAACAGCACGGAGGAAGAGCTCCGTGAAATGTTCGAGCCTTACGGTCTAATAGAGGACGTCAGGCTCATCCACAGCAAGGGCTTCGGTTTTGTCGACATCCCCGAAGAGAATATGGCAGCGGCAATAGAGGCTACCAACGGCAAGGAAGTCGGCGGCAGGACTATTACCGTCAACGAAGCCCGGCAGCGCGTCGAGCGTCGCGACCAGGGTGGCCGGGGCGGATTCGGCGGCGGGCGCAGAGAGCGCTGGTAGAACCGCTCGGATTGCGGCGGCTTGCCGCCGCAATCCTGATAATAACAGACCGGACCTTATGGCGCCGGTAAAATCTTCCGCGCGCTCCGGTTGTGCTTGTGTACCGGACCGTCGCGTCAGGTCCATCTTGGGCGATTCTCCGGCCTAGTTGGGGAGCGTCAATTCTCCGAGACCGCGGTATATGCGCTTTACCGCAACAACCTCGGGGGCGGGACAGTTGAGCCTGTCGCAGGTAGCCTGCCTTACAACGGCAGGCTGACTGGCCTGCCTGTCCGTGCGGACCGGTAGGCCGCGTCTACAATCTCGATAGCCGCCGCGCCATCGCGGCCGTCGAACACCATCGGCGTGCCGCGTGTGATGGCCTCGACCCAGGAGCGCACTTCCTCGCGATACGAATCCTCTTTCTGGATATCGGAAGCCTCAACCGTAACGACCTCTTCGCCGAAGCGGGCATATTTGATCGGACCGCCGAACCCGCCGTTAGTAACCGTGCCTTTTTCGCACTGGACCATCATTTCGCACTTGCTGATGCTGGATGATCCTCCGCAATGAAGCGTGCCTATGCCGCCGCTGGTGAACCTGATCTGCACGAAAGCAACATCCTCAAACTCGACCGGCGAGTCAGTGAAGTGACCCATACTCGTGAACACGGACTTCGCCTCACCCATCACGTGACGCATGAAGTCGATCTCGTGCACGTTGATCTCGTAAAGATACCCGCCGGACTGTTTTTTCGTCGCGCGCCACCCGTGCGCGAGTGCATTCGGCCCGCCTAGACGGGTAACGCTAATGGCAAATGGCGCTCCGAGCTCCCCGGAGGCAACTATCCGTTTCGTCTGCCAGTAAACCGGCACCAGCCGTAGCACTTGGCCAACCATAAGCTTTATCCCGGCCTCATCAGCCGCAGAAAGCATCGCCCGGCAGTCTGAGAACCTCAGAGCCATCGGTTTTTCGCAAAAAACGTGCTTCCCCCTGCGCGCTGCATCAATTGTGATCCTCGCGTGGGAGTCGTTGGGTGTGGCAACTATGACAGCGTCCACTTTCGAGTCCAGAAGTCTCTTGTAAGAGCCGAACTTCTTCGCCCCGAACTCCTGCGCCGCCTTCGATGATGCAGCCGGGTCGACGTCGTAGACGCCGGAGATCCGGGAGTCGTCGAGCGAATGACAGTGCCGCGCGAGGTTCATACCCATACCCCCGCAGCCGACAAGACCAACCTTGAGCACCCTAGCCACCACCTGCTTTCAGCATCCTCGCCGCCTATCTTCACGCAAGGCCGCGCTATTACCTTCAATCCGATGCGATACAACGACATCCGAGAAAGCGCTTCGCACACATTCAGGGGACCGGGCCGATCGAGGACTGCGGGAGCTATCTCCGCTTTTCGGGCAGGATGCGGCGGATTTGTTCGGCCAGCTCGAAGACGAACGACGCGAGATCGCGATCCTGTTCTTTGAGGTTACGAACCTCAAGGAGCAGAATATCTTTCATCTGCTGCAGAACGCGGCTTTGATTGGACCTGAGGTCCTCGACTGCGGCGTGCAAATCCTCGATGGCCTGCGCAAGCGACTTATCGGCCATCGCCCTGGCTGCCCGGGCCATAGCCTCAGGATCAATAGCGGCGTCTTCCTGAAAACGCTTGAACGACGACTCGCTCACCATGCGGCGAGGCACGCCGTCCGGGCCTCGCACGAGCACGGAATCGAGTTCCCCGCTGGCGATTAGCCGGTCGATCGCGTCGTCCGAGAAGGGCAGTTGCTCGCGTACGGTGTCGAGGTCAAGTGTGTAATCGCCGACTCCTGCCCCCTCGTCCGCTGCGGGAAAGATGACGGGTTGTTCGACCCTTTCGGCACGCCCGGGTTCCTCCTGGGATAGACCTTCCTCTCTCCACTCTTCCCGAATGCGCGCGATTCCTATCGGAATCGGTTCCTCTTCCGGCCGGGTCTTTTGCGTGTCCTCGGGCTGGTCGATTTCGTCGGCGCTCATGGCATTAGTATACCTCTTAAAAGTATCGGCGGCCAACCCCTGCCGGCTCAGCATATCAGCTCAGTCTAGCGGGTGCAAGCGCCCGGGAGCCTATCATCCTGAACTTGATTCAGGATCGACCCCTGCGGCGGCTGTATGCTGAAACAAGTTCAGCTGACTTGATTGCCGCGGAACTGGACAGTTTCGTTGGGGCAGGCTTTTGCGACAGGCGCATCTTCGGCGATTCTCTCGACTGCTTGAAGAGCGTTGAATCACCGGACATGCCGGGTTTGCGTTCTGGCGCAACGACCATCGATTCAGCGTGAGGTTATTCCGCGAGCAAGTCCTGAACATTCACAAAAATCTCCCGTTGACAAGACGACAGTTTAAGAGGTATAAAGCATCGTAGAAAGAGGTGGGTTATGATGTCTAGAAGGCCTGTTGGTCTGGTCTCGCTTCTTACACTTACCGTTTCGATCGCGGCATTCGCGCAGGGTTACAAAATTGATTGGTACTCCGTCAACTGCGGCGGAGGCCTTGTGACGGGCGGGGGCTACAAGCTCAACTCGTCGATCGGTCAGGCCGCCGCGGGGTTCGTCTCCAACACGAGCTACCTGCACTGGATCGGGTTCTGGGCAGGAGATCTACCGGAGCCGTTGGTTCCTGACTCGATCGGCGCCGCGAAGATGCTGCCTGATGGGACCTATGTATCTATCGCAGGCCGAATCGCAACAACGTCAGCAACCGACTTCGCCGGGTTCTTCTACGTGAAAGAGGAAAACCGCTCGAGCGGGATCCGGGTCGCCGTTCCCGCTGCGGTCTCGGGGCTGGTGCGTGGGAGCATTGTGAACGTGATCGGCACACTCGGCACCACCTCAGATGGCGAAAGGTGTCTTACCGGCCCGGTCGTGATCATTATGGGGAGCCGAACGCCGCTCGCGCCGCTGGGTATGCCAAACAAGAGTATCGGGGGAGGCGACTGGGGCACACCGCCCGAGGGACAGTACGGTGTGTTAAACGGATTAGGCCCGAACAACGTCGGCCTGCTGATACAGACCTGGGGCAGGGTCACCGAGAAGGGCTCAGGCTATCTGCTGATCAGCGACGGCTCCGGAGATGCAGTTCGCGTCAGCACTGCGGGACTATCGACGGTCCCGGACGTTGACGACTACATCAGCGTGATCGGCATATCGAGTCTTTACAAACCCGCGGCGGACCGTCTGCGCTATGTGCTGCCGCGCGGGAATGCGGACATAAACGAATACGGGGGCCCTTAGGCTGACGCCATCACGCGCGTCCGACCGGCCGGCCGCCCCGCGAGTGCGTGACGGCCCGGTCACGGGGACGACAGCGAACCTGCGACAAGACCGGCCGCGCGTGCGCGAGGGCCGGTCTTACGTTTTTCTGGGGCCCGGTTCGGCAAACCGGTTTGCGATCTCTGAGTAGAAAGCAGGTGAAAAGCGATGGTGAAGTCGGGCCTGATTTTTCTTATCTCAGTGTGGGCGTTGTTGGCGTGCTCCGCCGCGTTAGCCCAGGCGGTCCCGGGCAGCATAGGTTACCAGGGCAGACTCACAGACAGTTCCGGCCAGCCCGTTCCCGACGGATCATACGACGTGCAGTTCAGGCTGTACACTGATCTTGTCGGAGGAACGGCGTTCTGGACGTCGGCCGCAACCAACGTCACGACGAGCGGCGGGGTCTTCACCACAACCCTGCAACCGCTAACGCCGGCTGACCTGGCCGGCAAGACGGACGTGTACCTGGAGACCGCAGTGGTCGGTCAGACGCTTGCGCCAAGGGTCAAGTTGATCTCCGTGCCATTCGCTCTGCGAACGGGGGACCTTGACCTGCCGTTTGCCGGCAGCACGTCCGCGAGCAGCACTGCTTTCGCTGTAACATCGACGGGCACGGCCAGGGCAGGCCGGTTTGCGAAGACCGGCGGTTCTCAGCCGACGCTCGAGGTGTCTGCCGGCGGCAGCGGAGACGCACTGGAGGCCAGCAGCGGCGGCACGGGTCGAGCAGGCTACTTCTGGATCCAGAACCCGAGCAGTGCTGCAGACGCGCTGGCCGCGTGCACTAAAGGCACGGGTGACGCATTCCACGCCTGGACTGAAGGGACGGCTGGCCTGGCGGGAGTGTTCGAGACCACCAATCCGGCCAACAGCCTCGGGGCCCTGGCCGCGACCACAAGCGGTTCGGGAGACGCGTTCTCCGCCCTTACATACGGAGGCGGGAATGCGATCAGTGGTTCCGCAAGAGGCACGGGGAGCGCGGGGTACTTTCGGATCGACAACGCCGCAAACTCCAGTTCGACACTCGTGGCTACCACCAACGGCCCGGGTCGAGCAGGATATTTCGAGGTCACTAACTCATCGAAGTCGGCCCAGGCACTCTATGCCACGAACAGCGGCAACGGCGAGGCGATGCACGGAAAGTCGTCTGGAGAGGGCGCCGCGGTGATGGGCGTCAGCAACGGATCGGGGAACGCCGTGGAGGGCTAGTCGCTTGGCACCGGAAGCGCCGGGTACTTCTCGGCCCAATCGGGAGGCTACTCGCCCGCGCTCCGTGCTGAGACTAACGGCTCCGGCTATGCACTCGAAGCCAGGAGCACCAACTCGCTCAAGAAGGCCGGCTATTTCGAGGGCAACGTCGAGGTCACAGGCACACTCACCACGGGGCCCGCGGGCTCGTCGCTGCCCATCGCCTACGCCGCGATCAGCGCTACCGGCACAGTCAGGAGCGGGACTGACAACGTGAGCTGCAAGTGGAACTCCACTTCGCAGTACTACGAGATCACCATCGCGGGCGTCAACTACAACACTTACGATTACGTAACTACCGTTACTCCCGTAGCCGCTCTCCCCATGTACGCAGCATCCTACAGCGACGCATATGGAAGGCTGGTGGTCATCATACACAACTGGACCCCCGCGAAGACCCAATGCGATTTCAGCTTCGTGACCTACAAGCCCTAGCGCCGGTCGGCGCGACAGCACGGCGACCGTCCTTTTACCGGAAGGGAGGAACACCAAATGTCCGTTCGAAACCGCAGTCTTTCTCTCTCGTGGCTGTTTGTGCTGGTCGCAGGCAGCCTCGCCTGGGCACAAACGGTCCCGGGCTCGATCAGTTACCAGGGCAAGTTGACTGACTCGTCGGGCCAGGTTGTGCCCGACGGCGCCTATCAGGCGCAGTTCAAGCTCTATGACGTCGAGACCGGCGGAACGGCGTTCTGGACGTCACCGGTCGGGAGCGTCACCACGAGCGCAGGGGTCTTCATGACTCAGCTCGAAGCGGGCACGCCGACGCTCGCTCCGTCGCTTCTTTCCGGGAAAACGAGCGTCTGGCTGGAGGTTCTGATCGGCAGTCCCCCGACCACACTCCCGCGCGTCAGGCTCACCTCCGTGTCGTTTGCGTTCAGGTCTGACGCGCTGACCCTGCCTTTCTCCGCGACTGTCGCGTCCTCGAGCGCCGGGGTTGCGGTAACCAACACCGGCACGGGCACGGCCCTTGAGGGAACCGCGACCGGCGGTGGAAATGCGGTTAAGGGCTACGTGGGCGGCTCGGGGCAATCCGGCTCCGCGGGGCTCTTCCAGGTGTCAAATCCGAGCGACAAGAGCGCCGCTCTGATGGCAACAACTGACGCCCAGGGTCCTGCCCTCTCGGCCACCACTTCCGGCACGGGCAGCGCGGCGTGGTTCAGCATCAGCAACACGACCAGCATGAAGCCCGCCGTTGAGGCTGAGACGCGGGGGCTGGCGAACGCCGGCAGCTTCACTATCAACAACGCCTCAAACACCGCGCCAGCTCTGAGCGCGAGCACCAACGGCTCCGGCCCGGCACTCAAGGCCACCGCGGGCACCGGTCTGGCGGGCCAGTTTGAGGGCGTCCTTCAGACGACCGGGTTCACGCTCACCACGGCACCGACGGCGGGATATGTGCTGACATCCGACGCGTCCGGCTCCGGGACGTGGCAGCCCGGCGGACTGAGCTTGCCTTTCTCAGGAAGCGTTTCCAGCCCGTCCACAGCCTTCTCGGTTACCAACACCGGCACGGGCGGCGCTGATAGTTTTCAGATAAACAACGGCTCCAGCGCCGAGGACGCCCTTTTCATTCAGTCGAATGCGAGCGGCGACGGCATCCAGGCAACTCATACCGGCAGCGGAGACGCTGTTGTGGGATACACCAGCGGCACAGGCTCGGCGGCCAATTTCACGATTTCGAACAGCGCCAACTCCTCGGATGCCGTCAGGATTACGACCAATTCGTCGAGTACCAGCGGGGACGGCCTCTACGTCCACACCAGCGGCGCGGGCAACGCGATATGGGCGGTGTCCGCCGGCACCAACCGCGCGGGCTACTTCCAGATCAGCAACGGCGCCAGCTCGGCCGATGCGCTGTATGGGCAGACGAACGGCTCGGGAGACGCCGTTCATGGCACCGGCACCGGCAGCGGAGACGCCGTAGAGGGATATACCAGCGGGACAGGATCAGCCGGCAGGTTCACAGTGAGCAACACGAGCAGCACGGCTAATGCCGTCTACATCTCGACCGATGCCGCGAGCTCGTCAGCCAACGGCCTCTACGCCGCCACCACCGGCGGCGGCGACGCGATCCACGCTTACTGTAGCGGTAGTGGCGACGCGATCTACGGTTACTCCACCGGCACCAGCCGCGCCGGCTACTTTCGCGTTAATAACACGAGCAGCTCGGCAGATGCGGTTTATGTAAGCACGAACACCAGCGGCGATGCCCTGGACGCTTCCAGCAGCGGCAGC
Organism: Armatimonadota bacterium; assembly: GCA_049969195.1. GTDB lineage: Bacteria > Armatimonadota > UBA5829 > UBA5829 > UBA5829 > CALJES01. The sequence goes on along the minus strand of JBMFPI010000031.1, from coordinate 2,826 downwards.
GGCAACGCGATACGCGGGTATATGTCCGGTGACGGCAAGGCTGGATACTTCCGTGTTGCCAACGTTGACAGCACGCAGGCCGCGCTCTTCGCCACTACCGACGCGACCGACGTTGTATCGGCCAGCGCAGTGTATGGCGTCCACACCTCGTCCACCAACTACGGCTACATAGCCAGCGGCCAATACGGCGTGTACGGCAAGTCATTCCGCATGTCGGGCTCGGGAGTCTACGGCGAAGCCTCGGCGAACAACGCTTACGGAGTCTACGGGTATGCAAGCTACAACGCCGCCGGATCCAGTAACTACGGCGTGCGCGGAGTAGCTGACGGCCAATCCGGAAGAGGGGGCTCATTCACAGCAACCGGGACCACCGGATACGGCATACAGGCAACCGCCAGCAACACGGGCGCTTACACCAACTACGGCGGACACTTCACCGCCAACGGCACTTCCGGGATTGGCATCTACGCCGTCGGCGGCACTTCGGGAAAAGCGGCGGTTCTGCGCGGCAACGTCGTGCTGCAGGACCGCGCAACCGGCTCGACCGTGATGGAGCTTGGCACCGGCCTTGACTACGCCGAGGGATTCGACGTGACGGATGCTGGGGGGATCGCGCCAGGCTCGGTTCTGGTCATCGATTCAGCGAACCGCGGCAAGCTCGCACTGAGCCGCAAGCCCTACGACCGATGCGTCGCGGGCATCGTCGCGGGAGCCAAGAAAATGGGCTCCGGCGTCCGGCTCGGCGCCGGACAGTTCGACCGGGACGTAGCTCTCGCAGGCCGGGTGTACTGCAACGTGGACGCGACCAGAATGGCAGTGAAGCCCGGAGACCTGCTGACAACGTCCTCTACGCCCGGCTACGCCATGAAAGCCACCGATCACCGCCGGGCTCAGGGGGCGATCCTCGGCAAGGCAATGGAACCGCTGGCTAAGGGTCGCAAGGGACAGATACTGGTCCTGGTCACGCTGCAGTGAGGAGGTGCAGTGCCATGAGAAGGCTCACACTTGTTCTGTTGATTGCCCTGGCCCTGCCTGCGGCCTGCGTCCGGGCTGAAACCGCCACCGAGCAGGAGGCGCTCAACATGGCCCGCAACTGGGTGACGCGCGTGATCACGAAGTACGGCTCGTGGGGCGGATCGACCGAAGCCAGGGTAACGGGCATACAGCCGTTCATGCGCAGCGACAGGCAACTCGGTTATTTCTGCACGGTCGAGCCGCGGGGATATTTGGTCGTCTCTCTGCATAAGGAGCTCGCGCCGGTCAAGGCTTACTCCGAAACGGACACTGTGGACCCAACCTCCGACAAAGGCATGATGGACGTCATCAAGCACGGCCTGGAGCGCATGACCGACGCGGTCGAAAAGCGGCTTCCCGGCAAGATCACGACTGCCGGTACCAAAGACCTCAGCCCCCTGCTGGAAATCGACTACAAGCCGGTCTGGACTCAGATGGCAGTCGCCCCGACTCTCTACAGGCCGGAGTCCGAGCGCCCGGTGGTCATGGCCAACTATCAGGAAGGCCAGGTCATCCTCGACTCGGCCTGGCATCAGTACTGGCCCTACAACGACCAGTGCCCGAACCTGGGCTGCACCGACCCCGACCTTAACGCACGCGCGCTTGTCGGGTGCGTCGCAACCGCCGCTGCCCAGATCATGCGGCACTGGCGCTGGCCGCCGGAATGCGTCGGGGGAGACTACGCGGATCCGTACGACTGGCCTAACATGGCGGCAACGGTCTCCGGAAGCTCTACTCAGGCCGAAATAGACACCGTAGCCGAGCTTGGCCACGAGGTAGGCGTCGCGTGCAGCATGGACTACGGCTGCGAGGGCTCGGGCGCGTATCACGACGACATGGTAAGCGCATACGAGAACAACTTTCGCTATTCGACCCTGGCCATTATGCGAAAGCGGGACGACTACACCGCCGTAGAGTGGTTCGAGAGGATGAAAACGCAATTCAACGTCAATCGGCCGGTCCAGTACGGTATTCCGGGCCACTCACTGGTCAGCGACGGATGGCGAGAAAGCGGCAGCCCTGTAGTCCGGGAGTACCATTTCAACTATGGCTGGCGAAGCGCGGGTTACAACACGTGGTATGTCCTTGACGCTCTGCCCGGAGGTAACCCCGACGACGAAGAGATGATCGAAAACATCAAGCCGAACTGTTGCATAGGAAGTGCTGTCGGAGGCCCGTACATCCCCCCAAGCTATCCATACCGATACTTTGACCAAGACGCGACATGCAGCGTGAGCGCCACGTTCTACGGTGGACACCGGCTCCAGTTCTTGCACAACGTGACCCTGACGTGCACGAGCACGACCGGATACCTGTACATCTACGGAACAACCGCCGACAATACTCGTCTGTTCGCGCGGGGCGACCCGACGCGTGGCGTATTGCTATCCGGTTCGACCATCAAAATGAGCAACGGTGCACAGATCGTGTTCCGATAATAGCGCGCGCTAGGCAAACGGCAGGGCTGTCTGGCGGGTCAAGCCCCCAAGCTCCCGGAGCCTCGAGATGCCGGCAAGACTGCGAAATCAGTTCCTGTTCGAGAACAACAAACGGACGAACATGGATGGGCAAACGAGACCCCGGATCTACTGCGGATCGCGTTCGAACGCGTCCGTGTTCGTCTTTGTACGGCCCTACAGTCTCCACCGTCTAATCGACCCGAGCCAATCCATTTCGCTCTCGCGAGCAACACCGGAGTTCCTGAAGAACGCCATTTGGATCACGAAGTCCTCGTGAACCGGCGCGGAGCCGATGAGCTGTTCGCTCTGGTAGCGGTAGTCGGTGCCGTAGCCTATCGATGGGTGGTGATCA
>JBMFPI010000030.1:0-16219 GCA_049969195.1 Armatimonadota bacterium | reverse complement strand
CCTCCACGCACTCAGCAATGGAGACAGTATGAACCAGCAGCAAACACCTCGCAAGGTGCGGATGGTTTGACGGTTACATAGCGGCGCGCAATCTGGTGCGGATGATTGCGGCAGGCGCCTCGGCCCACTCGGATCACGGGCGCGACGTGGCCCACACGATGCTCATGGCCGCGCGCGGAGAAGCGGCCGACTTTAGCATCAAGGACGAGATCAAACTCCGGTCGCTCGCCGCGGAGTACGGCGTTGAAACAGCCGGGAAAGACACAGCGAAGATCGCCGAAGAGGTCGCCTCAATTGCGTTTTCTGAGTTCGGCCAGCAGCACGGCGAGCTGCGATTCTTGAAGCGCGCGCCGGAGAAGCGTCAGCGAGTGTGGCAGGAACAAGGGGTCGCGCCGCGCGGGGTAGACCGCGAAGTAGTCCAGCTCATGCACGTGACCCATATGGGCGTGGACAACGACTACAAGAGTATCATCAAGCACGGCATCCGGGCGGCATTAGCGGATGGCTGGGGCGGTTCGATGATCGCAACGGACCTCAGCGATGTTCTGTTCGGCTCGCCTGTGCCGATCCGATCCCAGGTGAACCTTGGCCTTTTGGACGAGAAAGAGGTCAACATTGTCGTCCACGGCCACGAGCCGACGCTTTCAGAAATGATTGTGCAGGCCTCCAGAGATCCGGAGCTGATCGAGTTGGCCAAGTCGAAGGGCGCAAGCGGCATCACACTAGCCGGCATCTGCTGCACTGCAAATGAGATCCTGATGCGCCACGGCATCCCGATAGCAGGCAATTTCCTCAGCCAGGAACTCGCCATCCTCACGGGCGTGGTCGATGCGATGATCGTTGACGTCCAGTGCATCATGCCGGGGCTGAGCGAGCTGGCCGGGTGCTATCACACCAAGCTTATCACCACCTCGCCCAAGTGCCGGTTTCCGGGTGAGGTTGAACACATCGAGTTTGACGAACGCCGCGCCCTGGATGTGGCCAAACAGATTGTACGGACCGCCATTGAGAACTTCCCGAACCGTAACCCGGGGCGAATAAGGACGCTGGGCCCCGGAATGAGCACGGGATTCGTCGCCGGCTTCACGGCGGAGAACGCATTTCATTTTCTGGGCGGCAGATATCGCGCCACCTACAGGCCTTTGAACAACGCGATAATTGAAGGTCGGATTCGAGGGCTGGCGGGCGTAGTGGGCTGCAACAATCCGAACATCTGCCAGGACTTTGCGCACCTCGAGATGACCAGGGAGCTTATCAAGCGCGACGTGCTGGTGGTGCAGACGGGCTGCGCGGCGATTGCGTGCGCGAAGGCCGGTCTTCTGGCCCCGGAGGGCGCGCGGTTGGCCGGGCCGGGGTTGCAGGAGGTCTGCGAGGCGGTCGGCATCCCGCCGGTGCTGCACCTTGGGTCCTGTGTCGACAACAGCCGGATACTCGTGGCGCTGTGCAACATCATACACGAGGGTGGGCTCGGGGAGGACCTGAGCGACATACCCGTTGCCGGCGCCGCGCCCGAGTGGATGAGCGAAAAGGCCATCTCAATCGGGTTCTACGTAGTCGCGTCCGGCATCTTCACGGTGTTCGGCACACCGCATCCCGTCCTCGGCAGCCAGAAACTTTCCGACTACATCTGCGGCGGCATCGAGGAGGACTTCGGCGCCCGGTTCGCCTTCGAAGAAGACCCGATCAAAGCCGCGCACCTGATGATCGATCGCATCAACAAGAAACGCGCCGCGCTCAAGCTTGCCCCGATGCTCTCGGAGAGGCAGCCGACGGCAGAGCTTTCGGGTGTTCGGTGAGGTGATCAGGAATGCGAAGAGTTTACTGCGATATACGTAGGTGCCTGTCGTGCCGCTCGTGCGAGATAGCTTGTGCCGTTGCGCACTCAGAGAGCGGCGAGCTTTATCAGGCGCTTAGGGAAAGCCCCGGCCCCAGGCATCTGGTCAGAGTGAAGCCGACGGATCTCGCGCCCTTTCCCCTGCGGTGTCATCACTGCGAAATTGCCACCTGCATCGACGCGTGCAAGACCGGCGCGACACATCGCGACCCCCTGACCGGCAAGGTGCTCATAGACCGTGACAAGTGCGTCGGCTGCTGGATGTGTGTGATGGTCTGTCCGTTCGGAGCCGTTTTCCCCGATCTCAAGACAGGGAAGGCCTTGAAATGTGACCTGTGCGAGGGGCGCGACTCGCCCGCCTGCGTGGCCTCGTGTCCTACCCGGGCTCTTTGCTTCGAGGAGTTTGAGGAGTTCAAGAAGGAGTACGAGAAAAGTCGCCCGGTCCGTGTTAAGGTAAGTTAAGGAGTCAGCGATGCGATATCTGATCATAGGCAACAGTGCTGCGGGGCTCAACGGCGCGGAGGCCATCCGCGCTCGAGACCCCGAAGGTGCCGTCACCATCGTCTCCGCAGAGGATTATCCCGCTTACTCGCGCTGCCTGATCCCGTACTTCATGGAGGGCAAAATCTCCGAAGAGGACATGCTCTACCGGCCGAGGGACTACTACGAGACGAATCGGTTCGATGTGATGCTCGGCAAGCGGGTCGTATCGGTCAAGCCGGAAGAAAAGTCGGTCACGCTGGACGATGGCGGAAAGCTGTTCTACGACAAGCTTCTTATCGCTACAGGCGGGTCTCCGGAGATCCCGGACACGCCGGGGATGGACAAGGACGGCGTCTTTGGTTTTCGCACGACTGTTGACCTGCAGGGAATCCTCCGGGCGGCAAAGAGCGCTGACAGCGCCATCGTCTTAGGCGGCGGCTGCGTCGGCCTGATGGCCGCCTCGGGTCTTCACGCTCTTGGGCTGAAGGTTACCGTTGTCATCCGTTCGCCCCATCTGCTCTCCCAGGTCGCAGATGCGGAGGCCGGCGAGATATTCCGGCAGCGATTCGAAGACAACGGGGTTTCTGTCGTGACCGAGAACGATGTGGTCGAGGTCCTCGGCGACCGCAAGGTCGAGGGCGCTCGCCTGGAGGACGGGCGGGTGATTCGCTGCCAGATAATCGTCGTCGGTAAGGGCGTCAGATCAAACATCGATCTCGTCAAGGATACCGACATCAAGACGCGCAGGGGAATCCTGGCGGACGACGAGCTCAAGACGAGCGTCCCGGACATCTATGCCGCGGGCGACGTGGCAGAGACTACGGACATCGTTACCGGTCAGGAGACCGTAAACGCTATCTGGCCCGCCGCCGCTGAGCAGGGGCGGATTGCTGGGGCGAATATGGCCGGCGGCCGCGAACGATATGCAGGCTCGATGCGTATGAACTCCGCAGAGTTCTTCGGCCTGCCGCTAATATCGACTGGTCTCGTCAAGCCGCACACGCCGGAAGACTACGAGATCCTCAAACGTTACGTTGCCGAGAAAAATATCTTCCGCAAGGTCGTCCTCAAGGACAATGTTGTGGTCGGTGCGGTGCTGGTCGGAGAGATCGAAAACGCCGGCGTGTACGCCGCGCTGATGCGCAAGAAAGTGGATGTCTCCTCGGTCAAAAGCCGGCTGTTAGACGCGAGTTTTGGCTTTGGCACGATACTGCCACTGATGGCGGAGCAGCAAGATAAGTTTGTGGAGCCGGAGTACCGAGAAGCGGTGCTCTGCGCGAAGGGGTGAACGCATAATGTCCAAAATCATAGCTGGTGCTGCAATTCGGGGCGCTCACCAACTGGTGAGCGAGGCGGAGGAAAAGTGGAACCTGGTCCGAGAGTCGAAAGGCGAGGACGCTAAGGTAGAACTCCCGGAAACCGCGTTCTACCTGCCAATGGCCAACGCGCTACTCGGAGCGGAGGTCAAGACGGTGGGCCAGATCAAGCCTGTTCTGGACCACGCGAAAGAGCTACTGCCGAAAGAGCCGTCGGACTCGCTGTGGCTGCCCTATCTGGGCGACGCACTCGACGCGGGTATAGCGACTCTTCTGGCAGAGGAAATCATCGTTGCCCTCCGCTACTTAGAAGAAGAGGAACCCCAGCCCGACTGCAACGGCTTCTTCTCCGATACGATCCTGCGGACACTCGGCATCCAGCTCGTCGACGGCCGCATGCCGGGTTTCGCGGCCATTCTGGGAGCAGCCCCGGATACGGACACGGCGGTGATGATCGTTAGAGAGCTCCAGAAGAGGAACATCCTAGTGTTCGCAGGCTCGCACTCAAACGGCACTAGCATCGTGGACCAGCTAAAGGAAGCAAACGTCGAGATGGGGTGGGATACGTACATCGTGCCCTACGGCCGGGACACCGTTACCGCGATCTATCCTCTGCATTGGGCGATACGTGGCGCGCTAACGTTCGGCGGCGTGAAGCCCGGCGAAGCCAGAAAGGCGCTGCTATATTGCAAAGACCGCGTGTTCGCCTTCGGCCTTGCCCTCGGCGAGGTGGATGACCTCAAATACGCTACCGGAGCCGGAGCCATCAATATGGGCTTCCCGGTGATCGCCGACACGGATATCCCTCAGATTCTTCCGACCGGTATCTGCACCTACGAGCATGTTGTGCGTGAGCTTGATCATAACAAGATTGTCCCCAGGTGCGTCGAGGTCCGCGGGGTCAAGGTGACCGTGACCGAGCTGGATATCCCCGTGCCGTTCGCCGCCGCATTCGAGGGCGAGCGCGTTCGCCGCGAGGATATGCACGTCGAGTTCGGCGGCAAGTACTCTACTTCTTTCGAATACCTCCGGATGCGGCAGCTCGACGACATAGAGGACGGTAAGATCGAACTTATCGGGCCGGATATCGATACCGCCGAGGAAGGCTCCGCGATGCCCCTGGGGATACTGGTCGAAGTAGCCGGCAGGAAGATGCAAAAGGACTTTGAGTCGATCATGGAGCGGCAGATTCATCTGTTCCTCAACGAGGCAATGGGCATCTTCCACATGGGCCAGCGGAACATCAACTGGATCCGCATCAGCAAAGAGGCCTACCAGAAAGGGTTCCGGCTGAAGCATTTCGGCACCATCCTGCACGCTGAAATGCACCGCAACTACGGCCAGATTTTGGACAAGGTAGCGGTCACCATCATGACCGACGAGGGCGAGATCAACAAGCTGCTGCCTGAAGCGATGGCGGCCTACGAAGAGCGAGACGCGCGCGTGGCAGGGATGACCGACGAGAGCGTCGATACGTTCTACTCGTGCACGCTCTGCCAGTCGTACGCGCCGACACACGTATGCATCATCAGCCCCGAGCGGCTCGGCCTCTGCGGTGCATACAGTTGGCTCGACGGCAAAGCCGCGTACGAGATCAATCCTGTGGGATGCAACCAGCCGGTTAAGAAAGGCCGACCGATTGACCTCGTCAAGGGCCAGTGGGAAGGTGTGAACCAGTTTGTCTACGAAAAGTCGAACAGATCCATCGAGCGGATGAACCTGTACTCGCTGATGGAAGACCCGATGACCTCGTGCGGGTGCTTCGAGTGCATTCTGGCGATCATCTTCGAGGCAAACGGGGTGATGATCGTAAACCGTGAATATACGGGGATGACGCCGTGCGGGATGACTTTCTCGACGCTTGCAGGTTCGGTCGGTGGAGGTTATCAAACTCCTGGTTTCCTCGGGGTAGGAAGGCTGTATGTCGTCAGCAAGAAGTTCATTTCGGCCGACGGCGGCCTGAAGAGACTGGTCTGGATGCCCAAGGAGCTAAAGGACTTTTTGCACGACAGATTGATCGAGCGCGGCAAGGAACTTGGCGTGCCTGACCTGGTGGACAAAATTGCCGACGAAACCGTCGCCACTACAAGCGAGGAGTTGCTGGCATATTTGCAAAAGGTCGGGCATCCTGCGCTGGAAATGGAGCCGCTGCTCTGAGGCCGAAAAGGGATTCACTCGCGAAATCGCCGGAAGGATGAGAGTGCGATCAGGGACGATGGGCGGGTCTCGGATCCCGCTTCCTGGGCGTCATCGCAATCCGTACGAACCGCTCCAGTACTTACGAGGTCGTTGGGATAGGATGCAGACCCCGCGTTTTTGCGGCGATTCGACGCTCTTCAGCCAAGCGGGAGGATCGCCGGAAACGCCTATCGCAACAGCCTGACTTACCGCCGGGGCAAAAAGTCTTGATAAACGGAGGAGCATATGGCACTGACGGCCCTTGAGATCTTCAAGCACCTGCCGAAAACCAACTGCGGCAAGTGCGGCTTTCCGACCTGCCTTGCGTTTTCGATGCAGATGGCGGCCAAGAAAGTCGGATTGGACCAGTGTCCGGACGTGACCGAGGAGGCGCGCGCGGCGCTCGAGGGGGCGTCGTCTCCGCCGATTCGGCTGGTCGCTATCGGTAAGGGAGACGCCCAGATACAGATCGGTCAGGAGACGGTCCTTTTTCGACACGAGGAGACATTCTACCACCCGCCCGGCATTGCAGTCCGCATGACTGACGACGGAGACGAAGCCGCGCTCCAAGATAAGGCGCAGAAGATCAGGTCTCTGACTTTCGAGCGTGTCGGCGAGAAAATCGCCGTGGATATGATCGCTGTTGAAGACGTCTCCGGCGACCCGGCGAAGTTCAAGGCGGCTGCGTCTGCTGCCGCCGGCACCGGGCTTGCGTTGATCTTGATGTCCGGCCGACCCACGTCCCTTGCCGCGGCGCTGGAGGTCTGCGCAGACCAGAGACCGCTGCTGCACAAGGCGACCGCCGAGAACTGGGAGGAGATGGCCCGGCTGGCGAAAGACAACTCCTGCCCGCTCGCTGTTGACGCGTCGGACCTCGGGACGGCCGCGGAGTTGACCCAGAAGATCGTGAGCGCGGGAGTCCAGGACCTTGTGCTGGACGTGACGGCGGGAAGCTTCGCAGCGACTTTGCAGGCGCTCACGAAGGTGCGGCGATTGGCCCTTCGCAAAAACTTCCGGCCGCTTGGATATCCGTGCATGGCCATCCCGTCGAGCAGGGATCAGGATGTTGCGCTGGCGGAGGCGGCTTCCTACGTGGCCAAGTACGCGGGCATAGTCGTAACCGATGCGACCGAGCCGTGGCAGATACTGCCGATCCTTACGGTTCGCATGAACATTTACACCGATCCGAGGAAGCCGGTTCAGGTTGAGCCGAAGTTGTACGAGATCGGTGCGGTAACAGATAAGTCGCCGCTCCTGCTGACCACCAACTTCTCGCTCACCTACTACACCGTCGAAGGCGATGTTGAAGCCAGCCGGGTACCGAGTTTCATCGGCGTGATCGACACCGAGGGCACCTCGGTTCTCACCGCCTGGGCCTCGGAAAAGCTCACCGCTGAAAAGGCAGCCAGGTTCCTCAACAGCGAGGAGGTGAAGAGCCGCGTGTCCCACGGCAAGGTCGTCATACCGGGCTACGTTGCCGTGATGAGCGGCAAACTGGAAGACGAGTCCGGCTGGAAGGTCATAGTCGGCCCGCGAGAATCCTCAGGGATTCCCAAGTTCCTCAAAACCGTCTGGAAGCCGGACTAGATGGCCAGGATCAGTGTCCAGTTTGTACCTGACGGAAAAACCGTCGAGTTGGAAAGCCCGGCCACACTGCTCGACGCAGCCAAGCTCGCAGGTATCTTCATAAACGCCGTCTGCGGCGGCGAAGGGATGTGCGGGCGGTGCAAGGTCATTGTGCGGGCAGGTGAGGTCCGTGCCGAGCCGACGGCACACCTCAGTCGGGAGGAGATTCGGGACGGATATGTGCTGGCCTGTCGGTGCTATCTGGAGGGCAGCGCCGTCGTGGAGATACCCCCTGAGTCCCGCATAGAGGGCGCGCCACGACTGACCGACGAAGACGCTCTGCGTTTCGGGTCGACTCGCGTGCTGGTAGGGAAGCGAAGGCCTTACCCGCACGACCCGCTCTCCAAAAAGGTCATGCTTACGCTGCCCCCGCCAACGCTTGACGACAACCTCGCCGACCAGGAGCGCCTCTATCGCGAGATCCGCCGCGAAAGGGACATTCCTGTCATGCAAATGGGACTTGCGCAGCTCAGGCAGCTTGCCGCGCTCCTGAGAAAGCATGACTGGCAAGTCACTGTCACCCTGGGCCAGCGCGGCGGGACGGTCGAAGTAGTTGAAATCGAAGGCGGGGATACATCGGATCGCAATTACGGGGTGGCGATAGACGTGGGAACCACCACGGTTGTGGCCCACCTGGTCGATCTCAACACCTCCGACACTATAGCCCGACAGGCTACTTATAACTCACAGATCCAATACGGCGAAGATATCATAACCCGGATAATGTACGCCAACACGCAGGAAAAGCTCGACAGGCTCTCCGCGTGCGTGGTTGAAGACATCAACAACCTCATTGCCGGCCTGGTTGGAGCCGCGAACGTGTCGCTGCACGACGTGACGTTCGCCCTGTGCGCAGGCAACACGACGATGATGCACCTGCTGCTGCGGTTGGACCCGAACGCGATCCGGGCGGAACCTTATGTGCCGACTGCGCTTGCGCCGCCGGTCATAAGGGCTGCGGAGGTCGGGGTTAAGATCAATCCTCGAGGCCTGCTGGGATGGGTGCCGTGCGTCGCCTGCTACGTTGGCGGGGACGTGGTCGCGGGCGTGCTCGTATCCGGGATGGCGCGATCCGAGAAGCCGTGCATGCTCATGGACGTCGGGACCAACGGCGAGATCGTGCTGGGCAACAAGGACTGGCTGGTCTGCTGCTCAGCGTCCGCCGGCCCCGCGTTCGAAGGCGGGGGCATCTCGTGTGGGATGCGCGCCACGCGCGGAGCCATAGAGCGGCTAACTATGAGCGATGGGTGCCAGGTCTCGTCATACAGCGTCATCGGAGGCGGCCGCCCGGCCGGAATATGTGGGTCGGGCCTGGTTGACCTTGTTGCGGAGATGCTTCGCCATGGTGACTGCCTCGAACGAAGCGGCAGGCTTGTCGTGCACAACGGCTCGGACCGCGTTCGCGTGGGCGATGACGGTCCGGAGTTCGTGGTCGCTCGAGCCGATGAAACTGCGACCGGCAAGGACATCGTGATCACCCAGGCGGACCTGCAGAACTTCATCCGATCCAAGGGCGCAATCTATCACGCCGCCGAGTGTCTGGTCGAGCGATTCGGGCTTGAGTTCTGCGATCTGGACAGAATATACATCTCCGGCGGGTTTGGAAACTATCTCGACGTGCGCGAAGCGGTCATGATCGGGCTGCTGCCAGATTGCCCGACGGAACGCTTCCAGTTCATAGGAAACGGGTCCGTGCAGGGTGCCAAGACTATGCTCCTGTCCAGGCCGGCCCTGGAGGAAGCCGGGGCTATTGCTGCGAGGATGACTTATATAGAGCTCAGCACGGATCCGAAGTTTATGAACGATTACACATCGGCGCTGTTCCTGCCGCACACGGACATCGAGAAGTTTCCATCGGTGAAGAGGGAACTCGGGCGCCGCGGTATAAAGTAGGGCCTTGCGCCGTTGGAGCGCGGGCTGTCGATACGGGATGATCATAGCAGTTTCTGGAAAAGGGGGAACCGGCAAGACCACGCTGGCGGCACTCATAGTACGCCACCTGACCCGCAGACACGAAGCGCCGGTGTTGGCCGTTGACGCCGATCCGAATAGCACCCTGGCTGAGAAGCTCGGGGTGGTCTGCGAGTGCACAATCGGCGACCTGCGAGAAGATGCCCTGAAGAGCAAGTACGATGCTCCGGCCGGCACACCGAAGCACCAGACAATCGAATACGCGGTCCAGCAGGCCGTTGTGGAGGGGAAGGGCTTCGACCTGGTAGTGATGGGTCGCGGCGAGGGCCCGGGCTGCTACTGCTCGGTCAACAACATGCTGCGTGCGTTTCTGCATAATCTGTCCGCAGGGTACAAACACGTCGTCATCGACAACGAGGCCGGCATAGAACACCTAAGCCGGCGTACCGACGACAGAGTGGACACAATGCTGGTTGTCGGGGACGAAACCCCGGCGGGGCTGAAGTCGGCGCAGCGCATTGCCGAGCTGGTTGCGGCACTCGGGCTGGTGACAGGCAAGACCTGGCTGGTGCTGAATCGGGCCGACTGCGCGCGCCCGGGCACGGCTGAGCAGACTGGACTCGATCTCCTGGGCTGTGTGCCCGACGATCAACAGGTTCGCGAGTTCGAGCTGCGCGGGGAGCCGCTCCTGGGTTTGCCTGACGATTCGCCGGCCGTAAGGGCGGTAGATACGATGCTGGATAGTCTGAAGGAGGCTTGATACGATGGCTGTTGAAGAACCGTTGGAGAAATGGTCGACTGCTGTGGCGACCGTCCGGATCGGCGCTACCCCCGCGGAGGGCGGAACTCGCGGGCGCGAAGTGGTGCTGGGGGGAGAAACAACCCTGCCGTTTATGCACTTTGAGGGCGCGAGTCCGAACAAGCCGGTCGTGGCGATGGAGGTGCTGGATGTCCCCCCTCGCGAGTGGCCCGAGGTCCTGATGAAACCGTTCGCCGACGTAGCCGGCGACCCCGCGGCATGGGCGGCGAAGTGCGTGAAAGAATACGGGGCAGAGATGATCTGCCTGAAGCTCGAAGGGATACATCCGGATTCCGGTGACAAGGGGCCGGACGAAGCCGCGAAAGCGGTGAAAGCCGTTCTCGAGGCCGTAGATGTGCCGCTTGTGATCTGGGGGTGCGATGTTGACGAGAAAGACAACGCAGTCCTTCCTGTTTGCAGCCAAGCCGCCGCGGGCGAGAGATGCCTGCTGGGCACGGCCAAGGAAGACAACTACAGGACCCTGGTCGCGTCCTGCATGGCTGACGGCCATGCGCTGATCGCCGAGTCGCCTCTGGATATCAACATCGCGAAACAGGTTAACATTCTGGTTTCTGAGGCTGGGCTGCCGCTGGACCGAGTCGTTATGTATCCGACGACGGGCGGCCTGGGCTACGGCATTGAATACGCGTATTCCATTCAGGAACGCGGCAGGCTGGCGGCGCTCACTGGAGACAAAATGATGTCGCCCCCGGTCGTGTGTCAGATCGGTCAGGAGGCGTGGCGGGCAAAGGAAGCAAAAGCGACAACCGAAGAGGCCCCGCAGTGGGGAGATGCCGAAAAGCGCGGCCCAATGTGGGAGGCGATGACGGCTATCACTTTGCTGCAGGCGGGAGCGGACCTATTGATAATGCGCCATCCGGATGCCGTGGCGCTGGTGAAAAAAGCGATAGATGAGCTGTCGCGCACGAGCTGAAGTTGAATCAGGAGGAGAGAGATTGCCATGATCGTAATCGGTGAACGCATCAACGGAATGTTCAAGGCGGTCAACCAGGCCATCCAGGAAAGAGACAAAGCTGCGATCCAGGATCTGGCCAAGAGGCAGCTTGCCGAAGGCGCCGACATGCTCGATATCAACGTCGGAACGGCGGCTGCGGACCCGGTGGACGCGATGAAATGGCTGGTGGAGTGCGTGCGGGAGGTGACCGACGCGCCTCTGTCCATCGATAATCCGAACCTGCCGACGATGAAAGCAGGCTTGGAAGCGTGTTCCGGCCGCAAGATGATCAACTCCACAATCGGCTCCGACGAGGCGCTCGACACGTATCTCAACCTCGCCAGGGAGCACAGTGCCATGGTCGTATGCCTGTGCATCGATGAAAAGGGCGTGCCGGTAGACGTTGAGGGACGCGTCGAAATCGCGATGCGTGTGCTCGCGAAGGCGATGGAATACGAGATACCGATGGATGACATATTCATCGACCCGATCGTCCTGCCGGTGAAAGCAGATCAGACAGGCCCGGGCAAGGTCCTGGAGTCGATCAAACAGTTTACCATGCTCTCGGACCCATCGCCGCACATAGTCATCGGCCTGAGCAACCTGTCGCAGGGAGCGGTTGACCGCAAGCTCATCAACAGAACTTTCCTGACGATGGCGATTGCGCAGGGACTGGACGCGGCCATTCTCGACCCGCTCGACACTGAGCTGATGGACGCGATGATCACGGCCGAAATGCTTATGAACCGAACGATCTACAGCGACTCGTTCCTAAAAGCCTATCGACAGAAGTAAAGGGGCCCGCGATGGCCGACCTGGGCGCGAACCCTACGCAGCCGACCGGACAACCGGCGCAGGCTCGCCATCAGAAGACTCAACTGTACTCCTACGAGCAGGCGTTCGAGCTGGGATTCGCCTCATTGACGTCTCGCTGGCCCTCGGACGAGTTTTTGGAAGCACTCGGGGCCGAGCGTCGAGGAAATGTAATCCGACTTCCAGCCCTTGATCGCTTACTGGTCATCGATAGAGACCTGCGTCAGGTCAGCGTCGAAGGATCAGGGCGGGCGAGGCTTGCCTGGGCGATCCTGGCCCTGCACTACCTGTGCGCGGAGGACGTTTCCCTGGACACCTACGAGGTGTCTCTAGCCCATTTCCCCGACTGCCGGGGCTACCTGAGCGTGTTCAACAATCGGATCATTCGGCGGTTTCTGGCGACGTCTGGCAGGGACGACCAGGTATTCTCACAGCGGGCGGAGACGATCGGAGGGGTACGGCTGCATTCTCCAGGATCGAAGACTGAGTGCGAAGTTCCGCGCGGTCTCGGTTATCGGTTCGACGTGTTTCCGCGGGTTCCGATCACCATAATCAGATATGCGGGCGATGACGAACTGGACCCGTGGGCAAGCGTGGTCTATCGGGCTGACGCGCAGCACTTGCTGCCGGCCGAAGACCGCATAGTTGCGGCGGAGCTTGTTCTTGATGCCCTGCACGGCAAGCCGATGGAGCAAGAACCTGACATCGACAACCGGGCAAACGGCAGCCGGGATCCGTCCCTTCATCTAGGATGAACGCGGTCCGGAGAAGCACGACCATGAAAGACGGCATCGAGCGCCGGCTGTTTGTGGCGGCCACCAATCAGAACGACGGCAAGACGACCTGCAGCCTGGGCTTCGTGAAGGGTTTTACCCGGATCGGGCATTCGGTCGGCTTCATCAAACCGGTCGGACAGCGCCTCATGACGTTCGGCAACAAGGCCGTCGACGAGGACTTTCTGCTCATCCACCAGTCGTGCAAGCTAGGTTGCCCGCTGGATGAAGTTGAATCCCTGTCGGTCACGTCGGACTTCACACGGCGCTTTCTGGACGATCCGGACGAAATGTATCCGGAAATGGAACGCCGGGTGCTGAACTGCTGCGCCCTTGCCGCGCGCGGGAACGACCTGGTTGTGATGGAGGGCACGGGACACGCCGGAGTAGGCTCGGTCTTCAGATTGTCCAACGCGCGTGTGGCCGCCTTGCTGAATGCTAAGGTGGTTATGGTGACGCTGGGAGGGATAGGGCGACCGGTGGACGAGGTGGCGGTCAACCGCAGCCTGTTCGAAAAAGAAGGCGTGCCGGTCATCGGCGTGGTCGTCAACAAGGTCGTGCCTGATAAGCTGGAACAGACCTACAAGTACCTCAGTGTGGCTTTTGATGCTCTGGGACTGCCGCTGATAGGCGTCATCCCGTATGCACCCCCGCTTTCCTACCCCACGGTAGAGCAGATAGCGGTTGCCACGCAGGCCGAGGTGCTCAACGGAGAGCAGAGCTTGTCGAATACTACCGCCCGGATCGTAATAGGTGCCATGACGCCGCCGAACGCCTTGAAGTATATAGAGGACAAGACGCTGCTTATTGTGCCGGGCGACCGCGACGACGTAGTGCTGGCCGTGATGAGCATGCATCTTTTGAGCCGGGACGTGCAGCTTTCCGGTATCGTGTTCACCGGAGGCATACAGCCGCAGGCGGAAACTATGGATCTGCTCCATCGCACCGACATACCTGTGCTGGCGGTAGATGCCGACACTTATGAAACCGCCTCCCGCATCAGCGATATACTGGTCAAGATACGCGTGTCCGACCAGGAGAAGATCGAGATGGCTTGCAACCTTGTTCGCAGCCACGTTGATTTCAATCATCTGTGGGAACTGCTGGCCTAACGAGTTTCAAGCGCGTCCGCGCTTGCCGTCGGCGGCGAAGGTGTTAGCCCTTCCAAAGCAGAAGTGTTGCTAAACGATGAACCAGTCGAACCTGCCGAAAACAATGAAAGCGGTCGTCACGTACGGACCACACGACTATCGCCTCGAAGAGCTGCCTGTTCCACATGCCGGGCCGGGCGAGGTCGTGCTCAGGGTTGATCACGCCGGCGTTTGTGCGAGCGATATGAAGTGCTTCTACGGGGCTTATCACTTCTGGGGTGACGAGAACCGCACAGGTTATTGCCAGCCGCCGATAACCCCCGGGCATGAATTCGCAGGCGAGGTGGTTCAGCTTGGTGAAGGCTCCGCCGAAAAGTACGGCCTGGCCCTCGGGGATATGGTCGTCTCTGAGCAGATCATCCCGTGCGGCGAGTGCGGCTACTGCACCACCGGCAAATACTGGATGTGTCTGCGCCACGACATCTACGGGTTCCGACAGTCCGCTCCAGGCGCTTGGGCTGAGTATGTGAAGCTGCCGGCAGGCGCACGAAACTACAAACTTCCGGAAGGTATGCCGCGCACTCACGCCGCCGTTGTCGAGCCTCTCGCGTGCTCAATTCACGCGGTTCAGCGCGGTGAGATCGGGCTCGGAGACGTGGTCGTAGTCGCGGGCGCGGGCACCCTGGGCCTTGGCATGGTCGCTGCGGCCAGACTCTGCGGACCCTCCATTGTAATCTCGGTCGACCCGCGCGACTACCGTCTTGAGGTAGCGAAGAAGATGGGGGCCGACCTGGTGATGAACCCGAACCGGGAGGATGTGGTGGCGGCCGTTCGCGATCTCACTGGCGGCTACGGCTGCGATGTCTATATCGACGCGACGGGCTATCCGGAGTCGGTCCTGCCGGGGCTATTAATGCTCCGCAAGCTCGGGACGTTTGTCGAATACGGGGTCTTCCTCGAGCCGGCCACAATCGACTGGACCATCATCGGCGACATGAAGGAGCTCAATATCCACGGCGCCCACCTGGCGCCGTACACGTTCCCGCTCGCCATCGACTACATACACCGGGGTATTATTGACGTGTCGCCGATTGTCACCCACGAGCTGCCGCTGGAACAATACGAACGCGCTCTTGAGATGGTCCACGAGGCGAAAGAATCGATCAAGGTGCTGCTGAAGCCCTGAGCTTTAGCTTGCGCCGTTGCGGTTCACGGCGTCCTTGGGTTGCTGGATCAGGAAAAGCCTCCGGGTAACAGAAAATGTGGACAAGACGCGGCTAAGCTCCGAAGAAGTTGTAATACGGGATACCGAAGCTCATCCCGATAATTCCCCAGAGGCAACCCATCGACAGCTCGCCCAATATCATGCCGAAGAATAAAGGCATCGCCGCGCGATAGACCCTCAGCCCGCCGTATCGGAGAATGCTAACTTTGCAAATCCAGGCGATCAGCAGCGGTAGCCAGATCAGGTGCGTCTGGTAACTTCCCGAGATTACGTAGCCGATCGGGTGAAACGGGAAGCTGAAGATTTTGAGCCGCATCCAACCCAGAAACAGGCAGAAGACAAAACCTGCCGCCATCGCCAGATTGGCGCTCCAGTTGGGCGCTGAGATGTCCCGGCCGCGCATCCACCAGTTGTTAAGATCCTTGGTGATCGACCATCCCCACGCCGCGCCGTAGTTCCAGGTCGTCTCCAGGCCGTACTTGTAACCCAGGTGCAGGTAGGCCCAGATGGTTGCAATGGTGCCCACCACGGCCGCCAGCACCATCGCCCAGAACATTCTACTCTGGCTTGATCGAGTGACGGCCGCCATTTTCATAGCTTCGAGGCCGACAGGCATCGGATGCGCCCGGTGCGCCCCCTGGGCCGCGTCGAAATACGCAAGGCCCAGCAGGTCACTGTTGGAAAACCTGTCGACGCCTGCGGCCTGGGTCATCAGGAAGTCAGCCGTAAACGGCATATCGTGAACCGGTGGGCCGAGCTCGGCGCGAATTCTGGTGACCACCACCGCCAGCGCGAAGTATATCGCGAACGCGATCAGTGCAACAAGCGGCGACGTCCCGATGCGCTTCAGAAACCACATCAAGCAAAGCAGCCCCGCAGCCGCCCCGACCGCGGCGGCTCGATAGGAAATCGGCTCGGTCGAATCGTCAATACCGCGCTTGTCGTCGAGTATCCTGAGCCAAACCTGCTTGAGGTAACCGCGGCTTGCCCACGCAAGCATCAGCACAAGCGCGAAGGCGCCGCCCGCCTCCTGCTGACGGATGTACGGGTCGTCAAACGCCACATCCATTCCCAGCGTGCAGGCGACCACCTTCTGCATCTTCCAGAACAGGAAAAAGAACCACACCGAGAAACACAGATCGGTCGGCAACAGGTAGCCTATCCCGATGATAAACGGATAGAGCGTGTAGGGCAACCAGACCAGCGCGCTCCACG
>JBMFPI010000029.1:0-16360 GCA_049969195.1 Armatimonadota bacterium | reverse complement strand
TATTGACCAGGAGGGCAAAGCGGCGTAGAATAGACGAGCCACCAGCCAACTTTCCACTACGGTTGGGACAGGCTCAGACGAACTCAATCGATCGAGGGAGCAAGGAATGAGGCGGCTTGTCTTTCTGATTCTACTCCTAGGTGCAGGAACGTTACTGTGCTCGTGCGGCGCCAGAAAAGAAGTCCACGTCGCGTTTGTAACCAACAACGTGTCCGACTTCTGGAAGATTGCCGAGGCCGGTGTTCGGCGGGCCGAAAAAGACTTCGACGCCGTCTGTGATGTGCGCATGCCCACGCAGGGCACAGCGCTCGAACAGAAGGAAATCCTGCAGGACCTGATAGTAAAGGGCGTGTCCGGGATAGCTATATCGCCCGTAAGCCCGGACAGTCAGACAGACGTGCTCAACGACGCGGCCAGGAAAGTGAATCTGATCTGTCACGACTCGGACGCGCCGAAGAGCAATCGCCTTGTCTACGTCGGCACATCGAACTACGACGCCGGCAAGGTGGCCGGAAACGAGCTCAAGAAGGCACTTCCCGAAGGCGGGAAGGTTATGGTCTACGTCGGCACGCTGGATGCGCAGAACGCTTCCCAGCGGTTCGCGGGGTTGAAGGACGCCGTAAAGGGCACGAACCTTCGCATACTCGGCGTGATGACCGACAACGCTGAGCATACCAAGGCACGCGCCAACGTCGAAGATACACTCGTCAAGCACCCGGACATCGCCGGGCTGGTCGGCCTGTGGAGTTACAACGGGCCTGCTATCGTGAACGCAGTCAAGGCTGCCGGGAAGGTCGGCAAGGTCAAGATTGTCTGCTTCGACGAGGACGACGTAACCCTGGCCGGCGTCAAGGACGGCGCCATTTACGCGACGGTCGTCCAGAAGCCTTATGAGTTCGGTTACCAGTCGGTGAAGATCCTGGCCGCGATGGCCCGCAACCAGAAGGTGGAAATCCCGCCGAGCAAGATCATCGACACCGGCGTCGACGTGATCAATAAGTCCAACGTGGACGCGTTCTGGGCAAAGCTCAAGAAGCTTACCGGCAAAGGGTGATGGGGAGACTGGCAGACGCGAGATCGCATCTGGCGTACTGGCTCGCGTCAGCAGGCGCGGTGGCAGTGTGTAGCGCGGCGACGTGGTCTGACCCGGTTCGGGATGTAATCGATCCTGAGACAGGCCTAACCGTTCGCTACGTCACAAATGCGCCCTGCGTCAACACGCTGACTTATCCGACGTGCCGGAGCTGGCATCGCGACAGCCGCCGCATGTTCGTTGAGTGCGGCCGCTCGCGTATTGAGGGAGGCTCGAACGTCCTCGGCGAGATCCTAATGATCGAAACCGAGACCGGCCAGACGAAGATGCTGGTCAGCCTCACCGAGCCCGACCCGCCGTTGCCGCCGAACGAGTACAGGCGCAATAGCTTCTACAGGTTCGATTACGCCCCCGAGGCCAACGTGCTCGCCTACTTCGACATCCAGGCGCACAGCTTCTACCTGATCGACCCCGACACCGGCCGAAGCGGTTGCATACTTAAGGACGATCCGGGCACGATCGGCAACCCGCCGTCCGTCAGCCCCGACGGCAAGAAGGTAGCCTTCACCGTTGCGGACTGCAAGAACAGCCAGGTCGCATTCGTAGACATATCCAGGGTGATCCATGACTGGTGATCCAGTGCTCGAAATGAAGGGGATATCGAAGCGCTTTCCCGGCGTGCTGGCGCTGGATCGCGTCGATCTGGAGCTGTATGAAGGCGAAATCCTCGGCCTCATAGGCGAGAACGGCGCAGGCAAGTCCACCCTAATGCGCATACTCGGCGGGGACTACCCTGCCGATGACGGTACGATCAAGATCGCCGGGGAGCCGGTCAGGATCAGGGATGTCCGGGATTCGATGTCGCTGGGGATATCTGTCATCTACCAGGAGCTCAACCTGGCCCCGAACCTGGACATAGCATCGAACATCTTTCTCGGCCGCGAACCGCTCAGAGGGCCTTTCGGCATTGTCGACCGAAGGCGGCTGTACTCGCAGGCGAACGATTTGGCCGAACGCGTCGGGATTAATTCGAGCCTGACCACGCTTGTGCAGGATCTGTCACCCGGCGAGCAGCAGCTTGTCGAGGTTGCGAAAGCTCTCTCCATGGACGCACGCATACTGGTTCTCGACGAGCCTACTAGTTCGCTGTCGCTCTCGGAGGTGCACAAGCTCTTCGAAGTTATGCGCACGCTCCAAAGGCAGAACGTCTCGATGATCTATATCTCACACCGCCTGGCCGAGGTGCAGGAGATCTGCGACCGGGTCATCGTGCTGCGCGACGGGCAGCGGGTCGGGACTCTCGAGCGCGCTGAAGGAGCAGGGCTGAGCCGCGATGAGATGGTGAAGATGATGGTCGGCCGCGATATTTCGCGTTTCTTCCCCGGGCACGGCGTACGCCGGGAGGGGGAGATTGTTCTGTCTGTGCGCAATTTCCGGCCGAGCGGCGGAAAAGGGGACATCTGCTTCGATTTGCACGCCGGCGAGATTCTTGGCGTCGCGGGGCTGGTCGGAGCAGGTCGGACCGAGTTCGTGACCAGCCTGTTTGGCATCGAACCCCCGGAACAAGGCGAGATCAAACTGCTCGGAAAGAAGGCGCAGGTGCGCACGCCGGCAGATGCAATTCGGCTTGGGATGGGGCTTGTTCCGGAAGATCGCAAGCAGCTTGGTGTGATCCTCGAAATGGCCGTGAGCGAGAACATATCGCTGCCCTCGATCGGCAGCTACAATCCGCCGTTCGTAGATCGAAAACGCGAGATGCGCGAGGTAAGCCGCATGGTGGAGGCGCTCGACATCAGAGCCCCGAGCCTCGCCCAGCAGGTCCAGTTCCTCTCGGGCGGAAACCAGCAGAAGGTCGCGCTCGGCAAATGGCTGGCCCTGAACCCGCGCATACTCATCCTGGACGAGCCCACGCGCGGCATAGACGTCGGCAGCAAGAGCGAGATCTACAAGCTGATCCGCGATCTTGCGGACCAAGGAGTCGGTGTGATAATGGTGTCATCCGAGCTCGAGGAGATCATCGGCCTCTCCGACCGGGTGATGGTAATGCACGAGGGCTGCGTCACAGGTATCCTCGACCGGGAGGAGATCAGCGAGGAGAACGTCATGCGCCTGGCTACGGGCGCGATTCATGAATCTGAACACCGCGACTGATAGACTGGGAACTATTGGCTGCGAACACAATGACGCGGAGGGACTGACCGCTTGAGAAAGCTGATCGGAATGACGCTGCTGCTGGTTGTGCTGGTTGCGGCGATATGCACATACCAAGCTGCAATGTTCGGCAGGGTCGCCTTCTTTCAAGCTGCCAACCTTTTCAACCTTGCCCAGAGAGTGGGAATCCTGGGTATCTACGCCATCGGCGCCGGGATCGTGATCCTCTCGGGCGGGATAGACCTGTCGATTGGGTCCATAATCGGGTTTGTCGGCGTTGTGATGGCGATGACGGTGACCGCATTTGGGATCAGCCCCTGGCTGGTGGCTCTGGGGTGCATCGTGTTGTGCGCGGGGTTCGGGCTGTGGCACGGTTTTCTGATCGCGCGGTTCAGGCTGCAGCCGTTCGTGGTCACGTTGTGCACCCTTCTGCTCCTGCGCGGGCTTGCGCGCGGGATATCGGGTGGAGTCAGCCAGAAGCTCGACGGGTTCTCGACCCTCGGGAACGGCAGCCTGATGCACGTACCGATACCCTTCTGGATACTGCTCGCGATCGCGCTGGTAGTCGGCTTTTTCATGAACTTCACAATCTACGGCCGTTACCTGTACGCGATAGGTCGCAACGCGGAGGCGGTGCGGTACTCGGGAATCAGGGTCAACCGCATGCGCACGGCGGCATATGTGACCTGCGCGGTCCTATCAGGGATCGCGGGCGTCGTGTCGGTCTCCTATACCGGCGAGGTCCAGCCGGCAAGCGCGGGCCTGATGTTCGAGATGTGGGCCATCGCCGCAGCAGTGCTCGGCGGCTGCAGCCTGCGAGGCGGAGAGGGCAGCGTGATCGGCGTCATCATCGGCGCGGCACTCATCAAAGTCATGTACAATGGTATCAACCTGATCGGCATCTCGACCGAGTGGGAGTGGGCTGTGATTGGCGTAGTCATCCTCGGCGGTGTTATCGCCGACGCAGCGTACCGCCGGCGCGCCGCCGAGAAAGCTAAGGACAGGCCGTCGCGATAGGCGCGTTCCATCGCGACAACGTCAAGGAGTAGCACACACTGACGACCAAAAACCCAAAGCCTATCGCTCGCAAGTACAAAGCCATCCTCTTCGACCTCGACGGCACCCTCGTAGACAGCGTGCCCGTCATTATGCGGGCGTTCCGTGAAGTCCACGAGCAGATGGGACTACCCTTCGACGAACCCTCCGTCCGGAAGCTCGTCGGCATCCCTCTCCGCGAGCAGGCCGTCTTGTTCGCTGGGGAACGGGCCGAAGAGTTCCTCGACCGCTACGTCCCGCTGTATGTAGCCTACCAGACTGCGGATATGCGCCTTTTTCCCGGCACGGTTGAATTGCTCGATGAGCTCAAACAAGACGGATACCGACTCGGGCTTGTCACTTCCAAGTCGACGCGCGGGGCGGAACGCGTGCTCCTCTCGACCGGGGTCCGCAACTACTTCGAGGTGGTCGTCACGGCGGACGACGTCGCCAACCACAAACCGCATCCCGAGCCTCTCCTGAGAGCCCTTAAGCTCCTCGGCGTCGGATCCCGGGAGGCACTGTTTGTCGGCGACAGCCTGTTTGACGTGCAAGCCGCTCGCGAGGCCGGCGTCGATATGGCAGCCGTGAGCTGGGGCGCCCTGGACAAGGAAGAGCTCTGGCCCGAATGCCCCGGCCGTGTCTTCGACACGTGGCAGGAATTCCTCGACTGGCTGGGCGCCCCGCGATAGCTATGTCCCGCTACTTACTGCCCGGCAGAACCTTATCTTTCGCCAGCTTTTTGAAGCACATGAACCAGTCCAGGCAGTAGTAGTCGTCTCCTGCTTTCTCGACGCGCTCCTTGGCCGTTCCGCAGGAGCCCGGCGGCGGTATGATAACGTCGTCCCCAGGCTGCCAGTCGGCGGGGGTGGCGCAGTTATGGGCATCCGACGTCTGCATAGCTATGAGCAGCCGCTTGATCTCATCGAAGTTCCTGCCGTTCGAAAGCGGATAGTAGAGCAACGCCCTGATCTTCGCGTTCGGGTCAATGAAGAACACTGCCCTGACCGCCTTGGTGTCATCGGCGGATGGCTGAACCATTCCGTATTTGCGAGCCACCTCCATTTTGATGTCGCTGATGACGGGATATGTGATCTCCACGTCCTCCATGTCGCGATACTTGATCTTCTCCTTGATCGTTCTCAGCCAGGCGATATGGCTGTAGGTGCTGTCGATGGAGAGACCGATAAGCTCGCAATTCAGGGCTTTTAGTTCTGGTTGGATCTTCGCGAAGGTCATGAATTCAGTCGTGCAGACTGGGGTGAAGTCGGCCGGGTGGCTGAACAGGATCACCCACTTACCCTTGTAGTCGTCGGGAAACTTGATCTTCCCCTGTGTGGTCTCGGCCTCGAAGGCCGGCGCATCCTCGCCGATAAGCGGGACGCGAAATGTCTCGGGGGCGCATTCATAGACTTCTGCCATCGTTCTTCCTCCTTGTTGCTGATGTGTTGTATCGGTATCGCTCAGTTTGCCGCGACTATGCTTGGACACGTTCGTCGCATCGCGCGAACGTCTTCGTTCGCTCCTGCGCATCTAAGCGGCAGAATCGCCAAAGACGCGTCTAAGGCAGCAGCCTGGTCATCCTCCCTTCGCAGGCTGATCTCACGTGCCTTGGTCGGCCGGCCCGGCCTTTAGACAATCTGAACACAGCCCACGCAGCTCGACGTGCACGGTTTCCACCGGTCCGACGGCCTCGAGATCATCCGGGATGCGCAGGGCGTCGAACTCCGGGCTGCAGAAGTCGATTGCGGTTCCGCACCTGTTGCATATGAAGTGATGGTGGCGACGAACGTTCCCGTCGAACCGAGTCCGCTCGCGAGAGGGCCCCAACGTCGCAACCAGCCCAAGGTCTTTGAACAGCCACAGAGTGCGGTAAACGGTATCCAGCGATATCGTGGGTATGCGCCGGCGAACGGCACGATACACCGCGTCTGCGTCGGGGTGCCGGCTGCTGCGTGCCACTTCCTCGAAGATAACCAGCCGCTGGTGAGTAGTTCTCACTCCGGCCTGCTTGAGCACTTTGTGACAGTGATCAACGCGGCGCTTAAGTTCCTCTTCAGAGATAGGCATGTCAGGATCCGTGTGACGCATCGTATTCTCACTTATTCGCCCGCAAGCGGCCCTCGAGCGCGCCGGGGCCGTGGGTGGGCCAGATCGGAGCTGCTCTGATTTAGTATTTTATCCGAAATATCTCCAAGCTAAACAGCGGTCCCGTAACGACATTGCCGAGATGTAATCCGCACCCTGCATTCTTGGCGATTCGACGCTACTGCGCTGGGCAGAAGAATCGACGAAAAGGCGCTCACTGCAACAGCTTGGTTTTCAGATTTACGTTTTCCGCCGCGGGGCACCTAACCGGGCTGGGCAGGGCGCGAGTTTTTCGTCCGGTCTGCCGGCGGCTACCTGCTAGCATTGCCTGATCTTCGTTTTCTACCGGCCTGAACGCTACAGTTCCCGCCGCCGCTGACAATAATCTTCTTATGGGAGGACGGGTTGGTCGCTTGCGTGCGCAGTCCGGTTGCCTGGCGGCCGATATTCCCGGTGCGCGGTTCGGGCGGCCAAGAATGACCGCAGGCCGGGCGTCTCCCAGGGGCGAGGCGCGGGATGCCCGACGCAGCCGGTTTTTCGCGCGGTGGAGGGCGCAGGCGCGAACGATCCCTGTTGGAGGTCCGAGTAGTTCACGGGAGGTATTGTCCAGGCGTGCTAAGCTCACTGTTCGGCAAAGAGTCCATACTTGGACTGGACATCGGTTCGAGCTGCATAAAAGCTGCTGAGGTTGTGCCTACGGCACACGGGTGGGAGCTCACACAGGCTGCGGTAGCCGCGTGCCCGAGGGGCACCATCAAGGACGGCATCATCACCGACGTCCACGAAGTTGCCTCGGCAATCCGCGCCATACTTCGAGAGGCCGGTATCAGGTCAACCAGTGCGGTGTGCGGAGTTTCGGGATCCCAGGTCATAGTAAGGCAAGTGCAGTTCCCGAAGATGCCCGAGGCCGTGTTGAGGAAGTCGATTAAGTACGAGGCCGGCAAGTACGTGTCGAGTCCGATAGAGGACAGCGTCGTCGAGTTTGAAATCATCGGCGACGCCGAAGAGCCCGGGCAGATGAACGTATGGCTGGTTGCCTCTCCACGTGAGATGATCGACAGTCGGGTGGCCACCCTCGAAGAAGCCGGGCTCGACCCCCTCGCTATCGATGTAGAGGCCTTCGCGCTCATCAGGTCGGTCGTGGAGTTGAGTGCCACAGATCGCTACCTGCGCGAGACCATCGCTCTCGTCGACATGGGCGCGAGTCACACGGATGTGAATGTCGTCAGCCGGGGCGAATTTGCCCTGACGCGCAACATTCCGATCGCGGGCGACAGTTTCACTAGCGCGATTAAGAACCTGACGGGAAGTTCCTTCGAAGAATCGGAGCAAATGAAGCTCGAGATGGCGGCAATGCATCCGCTCGACCAGCTCGCCTCTGCCGAATCGGACAATCGGAACTGGAAAGTTGTGCAGCCGCTGCTGGATGAGATGATCCGCGAGATCCGGCGCTCGATAAACTTCTACCACTCACAGTTTCCTGAGGGGAGCACCGACGCTTTCGTGGGTAGGATCATTCTCACCGGCGGCACGGCGCGGATGCCGGGAATAGACGCCTATTTGTCTGCTAAGCTCGGTATTCCCACGGAGAAGGCCAACGTTTTCAATGACAGCGCGATCTCAACTGCGCGATTCAGCAGGGACTTCATCGACGAGCACCAACCGCTGCTTGCGGTCTGCACGGGCCTTGCGCTCAAAGAGCTCGTTGCCGACGCAAAGCAGAAGGCAGCATGACACGACAGGTGTGCAAATCGCAAACTCTATGGTCAGAGACTCCCCCTTATTCGCACTATCTGCGCCGCGAAAGCGGCGTCACGGTGCGGAACTGTAGAAAGGAGCTTGCTCGATGCCATCCATAAACATGATCGCACCACGGCGGGCTGAAAGGCGGCGCCTGGAGCGCGACATGCGCAGACTGATGATCGTGATTCTGGCCGAGCTGGTGTGTGCCGTGGCTGTCGGCGGCTGGGTTTGCACCAGGCTGCTGACGACGCGCAGTCGAATCGCCGACCTGGACGTCCAGCTTACACGACTTCAGCCGATAGTGAGGCAGATCGAGGAATATGAAAGCGCCACTGCAAAGCTCGCCCCAAAGCTCGACCTCCTGAACAAGGCTAAAGAGCGCACGATGCGATGGTACAACAGTCTCGACCGCCTCACTCAGAGTCTGCCCCAGTCCACCTACCTGACGCGGATAGAAACTAGGTCGTCCGACAAGAAGGACCAGGCCGGCACAATCGTCAACCTCAGCGGCATTTCGATATCGCAGGCCAGAATCGGCGAAGCCATGCTGCGGCTCGCAGCCATACCGGATTTTCAGAGGGTTGACCTGCATTACAGCCAACCCAATTCGGTTGACGGCTGCCCCGCGATTGAGTTTGAGATCGGGGCGGTCATGAAAGGCAGCGAACCGCCGAAAGGAGAGAAGGCTAATGGCCGCAATCAGTCTTAAAGCGAGCACCAAGGGGGTCACGGTCCTAATCATCATAGCCGTCGTGATCCTGTTTGGCTGCGTGCTTGCGTATCTCGCGGCGGCCGGCAAGCTCAACAGCGCTGTCGCGGAGATGGAAACGAAGGCGAAGCAGGTAGGCCAAAGCCGCGCCATCGCTCAGAAACTGGAAGCCTCGAAGCTTGCCTATCTCGACGCACGCAGCCAGGTCCGCTACCTTGAGGCCTCCGTCTCGACCCAGGAGTTCGTGCCTACGTTGCTCAAGCAGCTCGAACAACTGGGGCGGTCGGTCAACCTCAAGGTACTCGGAGTCCGCCCTTCACAGGAGAAACAAAAGGCTCCGGCGAGGCGCTCGATCTCGAGCGGCAAAGAGGCCGCCGAAGGGAATATCGACAGTGCATCCGCCACCAAACAGGAGACTGATGGGAAAACCGCCCGCAAGACATCGCCCTATGATGAGCTCAAGGTAGAGATCGAACTGCAGGGGCGGTACATGGACGCGCTCGATTTCCTTTACAGGCTCACTAGCTTTCCGAAGATCATCGCTGTAGACGAGGTCGAGATGAACCCGCCGACAAACGCGCGGCTCGGGTCCGGGTCGCCGCCACTCAGGATCAAGCTCAAAGTGACCGCGTTCGTGCTCAAGGATGACTCGACCTCCCGCTTGACGAACGACTCGCCGCGCAGACGCACAACGCCGCGCTCCGGAAAGGTGGTGGCCGGATGATGAAAGTTGAGAAGAAGCAGACCGTGCAGTTGGCCGTGCTTGGTGTGCTCGTCGTCGGCTGCGTTGGATACCTGTCATTCAGCCTGATGGCCCCCGGGGCTCCGGCCAAGAACCGTACAAGCCCGGCGGCAGTTTCGGGTAAGAACAGTTCTTCGGGCGATAAGCATGCAGCGGAAGCCGAGGCCGACATTTCAGCGGCCGCTGAGACCTCGAATACCGACACCAATACTGTCTCGCTTTCTTCGCCCAGGGACCCGTTCATACCTCAGAAACTTCCGGTGGGCGAGATGTGCGCGTCGGCTCCCGCGTCCAGAACACCCAGGAACATGCCGAAACTGTTTCCCGTTATCAAGAACTCGATAGCCAGAGTTCCGCCAATCGAAGTCAAACCTCTGAATCCGTTCGGGGCGCAGAGGGTTGTGGACAGTTCGCCCCAGCCCTCTGGTGAGGAGAAACAAGAGCCCGAAGAAGATATCGCCGTCACAGGCGTTGTGCGCGGCGAGAACAACGTGGCGATTCTCAGAATAGGCAGCACGGGCAGACACGTCGTCAGAGAGGGCCAGACCATCGACGGACGCTATCAGGTTGTGTCCGTGACCGGCGATGGGGCCGTCCTGGCCTATAAGGATCGCCATATTCCTGTGAAGCTAGGAGGAGTGAAAAATGCGAAGTAGAACCCTGGCGCGAGCGGCAATTGCTGTCGCAGCAGTACTGGTTGCGCTGACCGCCGGACCTGCGCTTGCCGCCAACGGGATTACCGGAGTAGACGTCGCCAACAGGCCAGACCGGGTCGTGATCACGGTCCAGGGCGACTGCGTGCTCGGCTTCACGCCCCTGAGATCGGCCGCCGGCAAGTATTTGGGCTTCCAGTTCCAGCGGCCGCTGGGAGTCAATGGTCGGGTTGTGCCGATACGAAGCGGCGGCGTGTACAGTGTCCGATATTCCAACTTTAGGGCTGCCCCGCCGGTGTCAAGGATAGTGGTTAACACCACCAGGCATCTGGACTACACTACCCAATGGTCGCGGGACCGCAGACGGTTGGAGATACACGTGATGAAGGCGGGTGTGCGGCCCGCTGTCCGAGCCGCTGCTACCGAGGTGAGGCCGGTTGTGGATCCCGATCCGGAGGAAGCTCCGGAGCAGGCGCAGACGCCGCCGAATACTGTGTCGGCAAATGACGAACCTGTTCCCACAAGTCAGCAGACACCGGAGGACCGTCGTCTGGCCTATCGGATGATAGCGGAAAGGTCTCGCGCGCCCAGAGCTGCGCAGGGTGTGCCGGGTAAGAGCGGATCGACGACCGCCGTTACAGCTGACTCGCAAGCTGTTCAGCCACCGGCCTCGCAGTTGGCATCGTCCGCTCCTGAGGCCGCCGACCAGCCCGAGATCAGGGTAATGGGAATGGCCGAGACCCGCACGGCATCGGTCGAGCCCCGCGGGCTTGCCGAGCCCTCACAGCCCACCGTGCGGCCGGTTTCGGCTCCGTCCGCTGCGCCACGAACCGCGCCGGGGGAGCGTAAGATCTCGGTAAACTTCCTTGCCGCAGACATTAACGACGTGCTGAAGGCACTTTCAATGCAGAGCGGCAAGAACATCGTTGCCGGCAAGGACGTAACGGGCAACGTGACCGTCAGCCTGTCCAACGTCAGCCTGGAGGAGGCTCTCGACTACGTCGCGAGGCTGAGCGGCTTCACGTATACCAAAGACAACGACACGTATCTCGTCTCGACCAGGGACAACCTTCGCACGCTCACCAGCGGATCCGGCCCCGATTCCAAGACGGAAATCGTGAAGCTCAGTTATGCGAAGGCGGACGACGTCATAGCCCTGCTCAAGGCACGATTCCCGGACGTATCGGTCAGCAAGGTAGGCGTAGAGGTCCCTGCCAAAGGCGCATCCGAGCAAAAGCTGGGGCAAACTCAGGTCGGCCTCAAGAACAACCTTCTGGTGCTGGCCGGGCCTGAGGTGTCGGTTGCAGAGGCGCGCAAACTAGCGGAGCAATTCGAGGACACTCTCAGGGTGCAGTCGATCGAGAGCACCAGGACCCTGTACCGGGTCAAGTTTGCAAACCCCGCACAGTTGGCACAGGCCGTGATGGCTCTGGTTCCCGGTGTCGAGGTAGTGTTTGCGCCGACCAGCGATTTCGAGCTGGTCAAGTTCAAGTCCGCCAAGGCGACCTCGGGGCAGGCCCCGCAGGTAGAGCGCGATTTCGACAACTCCGGCAAGCAAGCCGCGGACTCAAAAGGCGCCGCGCCCGATGCGGACAAGGCCACGGGGACGACCCCTCTCACGGTCACTAATGCGCGCACTCTGGTGATAGTCGGCGACGCCAAGTCGGTCGAAAAGGCGCTAGAAGTTGCGGCACAGCTCGACATCAAAGCCCCCCAGATCAAGATAGACTCCAAGATTACCAGCATCAGCAAGACGGGGGAAAAGAAGCTGGGCTTCAACTGGCAATGGGGAGAATTTGCGGCAGTCGAAGGGTTCACGGATTACGAGAAAGCTACCGACACCGCGCCCAGCCCGGAGAACAAGCAGAACGTTCGCGTGCCGCACGATAGGATGTACAGAGTGCCGTGGAGCTTCTCGGCGGCGCTGGACGCGCTTGTGACCAGCGGCGACGCCGAGCTTCTGGCCTCGCCCAGCATCGTGTGCCTAGAGCGCAATCCTGGGGTATTCTTCGTCGGCGATGAAGTCACTTACATCCAGCGTATCGAGGTCACGCCTACGGGGCAGAACATTATCACCGACACGAAGCGTGTAGGTGTGCAGATGGTCGTGGTTGGAGAGATCAACGATGACGGCTATATCACGCTCTATCTGCACCCGGAAGTCAGCACGCTCAAGCTTAGCGTCGAACAGGGTGTGACCCTGCCCATTGTCTCCAGCCGATTTACCGACCATGTTGTCCGCGTCAAGAGCGGCGAGACGATCGTTATCGGCGGCCTGATCAGAAACGACGAAATTGAGGAAATGAGCAAGGTTCCCATTCTCGGTGACCTGCCGCTCCTGGGGCATCTGTTCAGGCATAAGTATACGACCAGGGACCACACCGAAGTGGTGATGTTCATCACGGCTTCGACTATCCAGGACTAAGCGAAGCATACGTTCGGCGCTGCAGTCCGTCACCCTGGTCCGGACTCACGGTCCCGGGCGAGCGTTAAAGCCTACGCTCGGTGTTGCCCCGCCGCCTCCTGAGGCGGCGGGGCAACTGGAACCGATAGTCATCCGTCGCCAGTTGTCGGTTATGAGTGATCCGACGCCGACAACTGAGCGCCGACAACCCATAACTGACATGCAAAAGACCGAGCCTATCGGCGAGATATTCATAAGAAAGGGCCTTGTCACGCGGGAACAGCTCGAACAGGCACTTGAGAAGCAGAGGCTCCTTAAGCGACAGGAGTCTCTGGGCGAGGTGCTGGTGAGTATGGGCTTCATCTCCGAGAAAGACCGCGTCAAGTGCCTGGGCGATCAGTGGGGCGTCCCGTTCGTCGAACTGTCGGAGGTGGATGTCGACAGCTCGGTCATCAAGCTCGTACCCCAGAATGCCGCTCGAAAACTCAAGCTGATCCCCATAGCTCGCAAGGCCGGCAAGCTTACCGTGGCGATGAAGAACCCCCTCGACATCTTCGCCATAGACGAGGTTCGCATGCTCACGGGTGTCGATGTCGAGCCGGCGATCGCACCGGAAGAGGACATAATCGACGCCATCAACCGGCTATACCGTTTCAACTCCGGCGACCCCGACCAGGTCACGAGCGTTATCAAGGAGTTCGAGGAGGGCCATATCGACTTCACCGCCGGCGGTGCGGCTGAGGAAGACGAAGAAGACATCTCGATAGAGCACCTCCGCGAGCTCTCCGAGGAAGCCCCGGTAATCAAACTCGCAAATATGATAATCAGTCGTGGGGTATCCGAGGGGGCCAGCGATATACACATCGAGCCGGGAAAAGACCACGTACGCGTGCGGGTCAGGGTGGACGGCATCCTCCACGAGATGATGATGCTGCCAAAGAAGGTCCAGCCGTCACTGATCTCTCGCATAAAAATAATGGCCGAGATGGACATCGCCACCAAGCGCTCGCCGCAGGATGGCAGGATAAGCGCCGTCATCGACCAGAAACAGTATGACTTCCGTGTTTCCACCCTGCCGTCGATCTTCGGGGAGAAAGTGGTTCTCAGAATCCTGGACAAAAGCGCAATCTGCATCGGGCTTCACAAGCTCGGGTTGCTGCCTGAGACTCTTGAGAAGTTCGAAAACCTGATATCACGCACCTACGGCATCATTCTGGTGACCGGCCCGACGGGTAGCGGCAAGTCTACCACTCTTTACTCCATCCTGTCGAAGCTCAACTCAGGCGAAAAGAACATACTGACAATCGAGGATCCTGTCGAGTACGAACTTCCGGGCCTCACGCAGGTTCAGATTAACCCGCGCGCCGGCCTTACATTTGCAGCCGGCTTGAGAACTATGCTGCGGCAGGACCCCGACATCGCAATGGTCGGCGAAATCCGGGATGCGGAGACCGCGACCATCGCCACCGAGGCAGCCCTGACCGGTCACCTGGTTTTATCGACCCTTCATACCAACGACGCCCCGGGAGCACTCACCCGACTTGTAGACATGGGCATCGAGCCGTTCCTGATCGCATCGAGCGTGATCGGAGTGATGGCTCAGAGGCTCGTTAGACTGGTTTGTCCCAAATGTAAGGAGCAGTATCAGCCGCCGACCGATGCCGTGAAGCGACTCGGTATCGAGATCGATCCCGACGCCAAAGTCACCTTCTACCGCGGCAGAGGCTGCGACCACTGCGGAGGAAAGGGCTACAAGGGACGCCTGGGCGTCTACGAACTGATGTTGATGAACGATCGCATTCGCGACCTAGTGCTGCAGAAGGCATCCGCGCACTTGATTCGTGAGGCAGCTATTGAATCGGGCATGAAAACCCTGAGGGACGATGCCATTGCCAAGATACTTCTCGGCCAGACAACGCTCGAGGAATGCCTTAGAGTTATCTATGCGGGTTAGGAGGCAATATGCGGACTGACGCAGGCTTGGAGGAACTCAGTGACTTCCTGGCGCAGCCAAACGCCAAATCCGTAGTTGACGTGCACTTAGATGACCTTCTGCGGGAGGCATCCGAGAAGGGCGCATCGGACCTGCACATTACAGTCGGGCTCCCACCAGTCGTGCGTGTAGACGGCTCACTTACACACCTGGACTATCAGCCGCTCTCCCCAACTGACACTCAGAGGCTTGTTTACGACATACTCGACAACGACCGGGTCCAGCAGTTCGAGTCGACTCACGAACTCGACTTTTCCTACGGCATCAGAGGGGTAGGACGGTTCAGGGTGAACGTTTACAGGCAGCGCGGTAGCGTCGGCGCAGCGCTGAGAGCGATCCCCGACCGCATCCCCACGTTCGAGCAACTCGGTCTGCCGGCTATTCTGCGCGAGTTGAGCCGCAAGCACAGCGGCCTCATACTCGTCACCGGTCCGACCGGCAGCGGCAAGTCTACCACAATCGCCTGCATGATCGATACCATCAACTCAGAGCGGCCGGTCCACATTATGACTATGGAAGACCCCATCGAGTATCTGCACCGGCACAAGAGGGGCATGGTCAACCAGCGTGAGCTTGGCGGGGACACCGACTCATTCGCCAATGCCCTCAGGGCCGTTCTGAGAGAGGACCCCGATGTAATTCTGATCGGCGAGATGCGCGATCTGGAGACTATCTCGGCGGCGCTGACGCTTGCTGAAACCGGCCACCTTGTCTTCGGCACTCTGCACACGCGCAATGCACCGCAGACAATCGACCGGGTGATAGACGTGTTCCCGCCCCACCAGCAAGAACAGATAAGGGTTCAGCTTTCCAACACGTTGGAGGCGGTGATTGCGCAGCAGCTCCTGCCGCGCATCGGGGGAGGACGCGTGGCCGCGCTCGAGATAATGGTGGCCACCGCGGCGGTGCGCAATCTGATTCGCGAAGGTAAGTCCCACCAGCTTTACGGCGCGATCGAGACCGGCGCCCAGTTCGGCATGCAGACTATGGACAAAACCCTTGCCGATCTGCACAGGAACGGCTTGGTTACGTTGGAAGAAGCGCAGAAGCGCTCCATTGACAAGGAGAACTTCGAGAGGTTCCTGCAGGGAGGATAGTCATACGGCGCTGAACCAGCTTCAGAACTGAGGGAGACGAAACATGCCAACCTACGCATACACCGCGGTTGACCCGAACGGCAGAACAATCAAAGGCAAGACGGACGCCGAGAACGAGAGTATAGTTGTCGCAAAGCTCCACGAGCAGAAATACCACGTAATCGGCATTACAGAGGAGAAATCGCGCGCGTCCACGGCGCCGGGCGCCGTCACATCACCGGGCAGGAAAGTCAAACTCAAGAACCTGGTGGTCTTCAGCCGACAGTTCGCTACCATGATCGACGCCGGCGTTGCCATCGTCCGCTGCCTGGACATACTTGAAGGCCAAACGAAAGACCCGGTGCTCAAACCGGTGATCGCTCAGTGCAAGAAAGACGTCAAGGGCGGGATGAGTCTCACCGATGCATTCGGCAAGCACCCGAACGTGTTCTCGCGCTTGTACGTCAACATGGTCAAGGCTGCGGAGGCCGGAGGAATTCTCGACAAGATACTCGACCGGCTCGCAACATTCCTCGAAACGGAGCAGGAAATCCGCGGCAAGATCAAGTCCGCGATGATTTATCCCATCCTGGTGTTGATATTCGCATTCTGTATGGTCATAGCGCTCTTCATGTTCGTGCTTCCGAAGTTCAAGGAGCTCTTCGAATCGATGAATGTCGAAATGCCCGTCGCCACACGGGCGCTCTTCGGCATCAGCACCGCAATGCGCGGG